>JBKPDM010000214.1:0-4201 GCA_046727895.1 Pseudomonadota bacterium
ATGAACCACCTCTGGCCAATCCAGCCGAATCCCGTTATCTGTTCGCCGACCGTTGGCTCCCGGGGCGGCTTGAAGACTGGCGGCCCTCTCTCGGTGCAGGACGACGTCATCGTCGCTCTGGATCGAATCGCATCCTGACGATGGCTGGGAGATCGGATGTCGGCGCCAGATCTTGGTCCCAACCTGGTCGAGTTGTTCGAACGTACCGCCAGACGTCTGGTTGATCGACCGTTTCTCTGGGCGAAACGAGAAGGGGCTTACCGGCCGTGGTCGTGGGCGCGGGTGGCGAGCGAAACGCGCGCGCTGGCCCGGGCGCTCGGCGCCAATGGCCTTACGCCCGGCGACCGCGTCTTGCTCGTGGCCGAGAACCGGCCCGAGTGGGCGATCGCGGATTTGGCAATCATGGCGGCGGGCGGCGTCACGGTGCCCGCCTATACGACCAACACGACCCGCGACTATGCCTATCTCCTCCAGCACAGCGCCGCCGCGGCGATCGTCGTGTCGGGCGATCGCCTGGCCAAACGCGTGCTGCCGGCCCTGGCCGGGGCGGCGGCGGTCAAGCTGGCCGTCAGCATCGAGCCGTTGAGCGAGGCGGGACAGCTCGGGGTGAAGGTGCTGTCCTGGCGCGAGGCGCTGGCGCTCGGCGAGCACCTCGCGGACGCGAACCGGGAGGGGGCATCGAAGCTTACCGCCAGGGACACGGCCTGCTTCATCTACACCTCCGGCACCGGCGGCAAGCCCAAGGGCGTCATGCTCAGCCACGGCAACGTGCTGGCCAATGTCGCCGGCGCCTATGGCGTGCTCGAGACGATCGGTCTCGCCGACGAGGTCTTCCTGTCGTTTCTGCCGCTCTCGCATGCCTATGAGCATACTGCCGGCCAGTTTCTGCCGATTGCGGTCGGTGCTCAGATCTATTACGCCGATGGTCTCGAAACCCTCACCACCAATCTGCTCGAAGCGCGTCCGACGATCATGACCTGCGTACCGCGTCTGTACGAGGTCATGCGGCAGCGCATTCTCAATACGATGGCCCGCCAGCGCGGGCTCAAGCCGAAGCTCTTCGCCAAGACGGTCGAACTTGGCAGCAAGGCTTACCTGCAGCACGGCAGGCTCAACCCGCTCGAGCGAGCGTTCAATCGCGTGCTCGACCGAACCGTGCGCCAGCAGATTCGGGCGCGCTTCGGGGGCCGGGTCAAGGCGCTGGTCTCGGGCGGCGCGCCCCTCAACTACGAGGTCGGCCTGTTCTTCACCGCGCTCGGCCTGCCGCTGTTCCAAGGTTACGGGCAGACCGAATGCGCCCCCGTGATCAGCGTCAACCTGCCAGGGCGGGTCAAGCTGCACACGGTCGGACCGCCGATCCCGGGCATCGAGGTCAAGATCGCCGACGACGGCGAGATCCTGGTGCGGGGCAACTCGGTCATGCAGGGCTATTGGCGCGACGAGGAGGCGACCGCGCGCACCCTCGAGGGCGGCTGGCTGCATACCGGCGACATTGGCGTCATCGACGACGAGGGCTTCATCCAGATCACCGATCGCAAGAAGGACATCATCATCAATTCGGGCGGCGACAACGTCGCACCGCAGCGGGTCGAGGGCGTTCTGCTGCTCGAGCCCGAGATCGGCCAGGCGATCGTCTATGGTGACCGCCGGCCCCACCTGGTCGCTCTGCTCGTACCCGACGTCGAGTTCGCCAAGCGCTACGCCAAGACGCATCGGCTGGCGCCGGACGTCGCGAGGCTGGCTCAGGATGCCGGCTTTCAGCGGGCGATCGGCGAGGCCGTGCGGCGCGCCAACCTGAGCCTTTCGGTGCTGGAGCGGGTGCGCCACTTTCGGCTGATGCCCGAGCCGTTCAGCATCGAAAACGGCATGATGACGCCGACCCTGAAGCTGAAGCGCCAAGAGATCTACCGGACCCATCGGGACCTGTTCGAGACGCTCTACGAGGCGCACGCGGCAACTGGCGATTGAAGAATCGCTCCGGCGAGGCCAATGTGGCCCGACGAAAGCGGCATGCGCTTTGTCCGCGGGCGAAGGTCGTTGTCGCGAGGGGGGACAGGATGCGAACGCTGCTGCTGATGAGGCATGCCAAGTCGAGCTGGGAGCAGCCCGATCTCGCCGACGCCGATCGACCGCTCGCGCCGCGTGGGCGCAAGGCTGCGGCGGCGATCGCGCGCTATCTCGCGACGAACCGGCTGATCCCGGATCTGGTGCTCTGCTCGCATGCCGAGCGCGTGCGCGAGACCTGGCAGCTGATGGCTTCGGTGCTCGGCGACGACATTGCCTGCAAGACGTTGCGCAGCCTGTATCTGAGCGCGTCGAGCCGGTTGCTCGAGCCGCTCCGCCGGGTCGCCGACGACGTCCGCATGCTGATGCTGATCGGCCACAATCCGGGCCTTGGCGGGCTTGCGGTCGGCCTGAGTGGCGCCGGATCCAGGAAGAACCTCGAACGCATGCAGAGCAAGTTCCCGACCGCCGGGCTGGCCGTGATCGACTTCGAGATCGATCGGTGGGCCGATCTGGCCGCGGGCGCCGGACGGCTCGAGCGCTTCGTCCGGCCGAAGGACCTGGATTGAGCCGTGGTGCGCGTGGCCCGTGACAAGGTGCGGTCGAGATCGCCATGAGCTGCCTGCCGTAGCCGGGCCGATCTGGCGTGGTGAAGCTGATCGCCATCGCAGGCCTGTGCTACGCCGGCATTGTCGGGGCGCTCTACTTCGCCCAGACCTGGCTGCTCTTTCCGGGCGCCAGCCTGCCGAGTCAGCGGCTCGATCGGCCGCGCGCACCCGAGCGGCTCGAGCTGGCAAGCGGCGACGGCGCGACGCTGCACGGCATGCTGTTTCGCATCGATCGGGACGCCGACCTGCTGATCGGCTTTGGCGGCAACGCGCAGGACGCCGAGTTCCTTGCCCAGGCTCTCGCGGCCGATTTCCCGGACCTGCATGTCGGCGTGTTCCACTACCGCGGCTACGGTCCCAGCACCGGCCGGCCGAGCGAGGCCGCGCTCCTCGCCGACGCGCTGACCATCCACGACGCCCTCATCGAGCGCCTGCGGCCGCGCCGCATCTTCGCGGTCGGCGTCTCGCTCGGCTCGGCGGTCGCGGCCTATCTGTCGAAGGAGCGCCCGATCGCGGGCATCGTCCTGATCACGCCGTTCGACTCGATCGAGGCGATCGCCAAGGCGAGCTATTTCTGGGTGCCGGTCGGTCTGCTGTTGCGCCACCGCTTCCCGACGGTCGAGTTCATGGCCGGGAATCCGACGCCGGTCGCGGTGATTGCCGCCGAGCATGATCGGGTGGTCGCGCCCGAGCGCACCCAGGCCCTGGTCCGAACGCTGCGCAATCTGGTGTTTCACAAGGTCCTCGGCGGCGCGCGACACAACACGCTCTACCAGCTGCCAATTTACGAGCAGGCGCTCGAAGAGGCCCTTGCCGCGGTGCGGCGCGCCGCTGCGGAAGCCTGATTTGGCATTTTGGCCCCCGCGCGCTCGAAGATCAGCTGGATCAGCGCCCTCTGCGGGCGCGACGGCCCTCAATCCAGAGTACCTCGGTAGCGGTTGAGGGCGATCGCGCCGGCAACCAGCGTGAAGGCGACGATCGGCCAGATCTCGGGCGCGATCTCGCTCCAGCCGCTGCCCTTGAGCATGACGCCACGTGCGATCCGAAGGAAATGGGTCAGCGGGAACACCGAGCCCAGGACCTGCGCCCACTCCGGCATGCCCCGAAACGGAAACAGAAACCCCGACAGGAGCAGCGACGGCAAGAAGAAGAAGAACGTCATCTGCATCGCCTGAAGCTGGTTCTCCGCGATCGTGGAGAAGGTGAAGCCGACCGCCAGGTTGGCGACGATGAACACGACCAGCGCTACCGACAGAAGCCACAAGGAGCCGAGCACCGGCACCCCGAACAGAAGCTTGCCGGCGAGCAGGATGACGCCGACCTGGAGATAGCCGACGACGACGAAGGGCAGGATCTTGCCGAGCATCACCTCGAACGGGCGCACGGGCATCGAGAGGAGGTTCTCCATCGTGCCGGGGGCGCGCTCGCGCGTCACGGCGGTCGCGGTCATCATCACCATGGTGATGGTGTGGATCGTGCCGATCAGGCCCGGCACGATGTTGTACGCGGTGGCGCCTTCGGGATTGTAGCGGCGATGCACGCGTAGCTCGAAGGCGGGTTCACTCCCCGTCAGCGTGGCCAGCGGCCCT
>JBKPDM010000215.1:0-14780 GCA_046727895.1 Pseudomonadota bacterium
CAAGTACGCTCCCTCGTCGATCGCGGCCGTGCAGGTCACCACCACGTCCGGGACCCGGCATTCATCGCCCTCGACACCGACAGCTACGCCCGGACCAGCATCGTAGACGCGACACGACAGGCCGGCTGCACGCAACACCTGCCTCAACGCCCCGCTGGCATTCTGCTGGATCTGCGCGTGCCGGAGGTTGGTCGGCGACATCAGCCGGACCGGCTCGCCGCCGACCAGCTCGTAGCGCGCGTTGTCGGCGACATCCGCGCGCCAGGCCAGGAACTCGCGGACGGTCATATGAGGTTCGGTGCGTGCCGAGGCGGTGGTCATGGGTCGATCCTCTGTCGGCACGATACCATGGGTGGCCGCCGCCTCGAAGCCCGTTCTCCCGATTCGTGAAGCTGGCGGCGCGTCACCGGGTGAAGCGGACCGAGACCTGGCCGAGGCCGCCGAAGTCGCCGACGGCGGTCTGGCCCGGCTCGAGGATCGTGAGGCCGGTCGTGGTGCCGGTGCTGACGATCTGGCCGGCCGGCAGGGTGCGCCCGCTCGCGGTGTAGCGATTGGCGAACCAGGCGAGCACGTTGAGCGGGTGGCCGAGCACCAGCGCGCCGGTACCCGCGGCCTTCGGCTCGCCGTCGACCTCGAGCCGGACCTCGTGCGCCGCGAGGTCGAGCGCCCGCCAGTCCAGGGTCGCCGCACCGAGCACCAGGCCGCCGTTGACGCCGCAGTCGGCGATCGCCGCGGGCGCGCCGTACCGGACCGGGTGGTCGAGGCGGGCGTTGACGATCTCGATCGCCGGGATCGGCGCGCTCGCCCGCTCGGCCGCTTCCTCGGGCCGATAGGGCTTCTCGCGCGGCGCGAAATCGGCCGCCAGCCGGAAGGCAAACTCGCACTCGATCGCGCGCATGGGAAAGTCGGCCGCCGGCAGTTCGGCGGGCGACGAGAACACGACCGGCGCGAGGATCGGGCCGTAGAAGGGCTCCTCGATGCCGAACAGACGCTGCGTCTCGGCCGCCGTGCAGCCGACTTTCCAGCCGGCAACCGGCTGGCCCCAGGCGGCGACGAAGGCGTCCTGGATGGCGTAACCGTCGGCCAGATTCTGCGGCCGGCAGGAGTCGGGGAAGCCGGCCAGGGCCGCCCCGGTCTGGCGGGCTCGAATCAGGAGGTTCACGGCCTCCTCAATCGCGGTCGGCGTCATCCTGCCCCTCCTCCGTTCAGATCATCACGCTGCCGCCGTTCGGGCCGAGCGCCTGACCGGTAATGAAGCTCGCACCCGCAGGCGCGCCCGAGCAGGAAGGTGCCGCGCAGATTGACGGCGACGATCCGATCGAACTCTGCCGTCGTGGTCGCGAGCAGCGGCGCCTCGAGGATGATCCCGGCGTTGTTGACCAGGAGATCGATCCGGCCGAAGCGCTCCAGCACCCTGCCAACCATGTCATCGACCGCCGCCTCGTCGGCGACATCGGCGGCAACCGGGAACGCGTCAACGCCGCGCCCTCGGATCTCGTCCGCCAGCGCCTCGGCCTGCCCGGCTCCGGTGTGATAGTTCAGCGCGACCGAGGCGCCTGCCTCCGCGAACGAGCGCGCGATTGCCCGCCCGATGCCGCGCGACGCCCCGGTCACCAGCGCGCACTTGCCTTGGAGCCCCGTCATGTTGCCCTCCCGACTTGACCGGCGCAGTGGTGCTGCGACCGGCCAGCCCCTTCCCACGTACCACGTTCGAGGAAGTGCGTGGCTGTCTCAAGGACAACGGCCCACCGGTCAGCATCGAGCAGATGCACGAAGACATCGAGCGCGAGGCCCGTCGAGTGTGGACAGAGTTCGAGCGACAGCGCAAGTGATCGCGGTCGATACCAGCCTCGTTGTGCGTTATCTGGTCGAGGATGACGTTACCCAGGCGGATCGGGCGGAGGCTGTGCTGCGCGGCGGCGCCATTTGGGTGCCGAAGACGGTGATCCTCGATCTCGACTGGGTGCTCCGGTCGGTCTATCGCCTCGATCGAACCGCGGGCGCGAATGGCATTGCGAAGCTGCTGGGCCTGCCAGGCGTCGAGGTCGAGGACCAGCCCGCGGTAGCTCGGGCGCTCGACTGGTACGGGCAGGGCCTGGATTTCGCGGACGCGCTGCACCTCGCGTCGAGCGCACGGGCGGAGGCCTTTGCGACCTTCGATCTGGCCTTGCAGCGGAGGGCGCGACGCATCCCGAGTGCCATGCCGATCATGACGCCGTGATCTTGGAGCAACCGGATACGATCCCGAGAGTCACGACGCGACCAGACCCGCTTCGCCGCGCCGGGCCTCGACCCGGATCAGCTGCAGGACGTGCTTGCGCAGGCGGAAGAAAGCCTCGCTGTCGTGGACCTCGAGCGTGCGCTCGGCCGGCAGTTCGGCGAGCACGTCGATCTGCTCGATGATGCGCGCCGGGCGCGCCGAGAACAGGACGATCCGATCGGCCAGAAACACCGCCTCGTCGACGTCGTGGGTGACGAAGATCACGGTCTTCCTGGCGCGCCGGCGGATGTCCAGGAGCTGGACCTGGAGCGCCTCGCGGGTCTGGGCGGCGTCGAGTGCGCCAAACGGCTCGTCCATCAGCAGGATGTCGGGATTGGCGGCGAGCGTGCGCGCGATCGCGACCCGCTGGCGCATGCCACCCGAGATCCGCCCGACGTAGAAGTCGGCAAAGTCGCTGAGCCCGACCAGGGCGAGATAGTCCCGAGCGATGGCGTCCTTCTCGGCGGCGCGCAGATCGTCGCGGTACTTCAGGCCGAAACGGACGTTGCCGAGGACGGTGAGCCAGGAAAAGGACGAATAGGATTGAAACACCATGCCCTTCTGACGGCTCGGGCCCGCAACCGCCTCGCCCTCGAGAACGATCCGGCCGGCGCTCGGCGTCTCGAGCCCACCCTCCATGCGCATCAGGGTGGTCTTGCCGCAGCCCGAAGGCCCGAGAAAGGCCACGAACTCGCCCTCGGCGATGCCGAGCGAGACGTCGTCGATCACCCGGGTGAGCCGGCCCGTGTCCTCGGACCGGAAGGTCTTCGAGACCCGCTCGAAGAGCAGGAAGTCCGGTGCCGCCGAGATCGTCATCGGTCCAACCGCGATGGAGGTCAGCGCAGATAGGGGAACAGGCGGCGGTGGGCGGCCCGGACCGCCTGATCGGTCGCGAGCCCGATGATCCCGATCGCGAGGATGCCGGCGAACACCTTGTCGGTCTGAACGTAGCGTTTGGCGGCCCAGATCACGTAGCCGATGCCGGTGTTGGCGGCGACGATCTCGGCAATCACCAGATAGGTCCAGCACCAGCCCAGCGTGATGCGCAGGTTGTCGACCGTGCTCGGCAGCATCGCCGGAAACAGGATGTCGCGCATGATCTGGCCCGAGTGCGCGCCGAGCGTTCGGCCGGTCTCGATGTATTCGCGCGGCACGCGGCCGGCATCGTCGGCGATCAGGAGCACGAGCTGGAAGAACGTGCCCAGCCACAGCAGCACGATCTTCGAGGTCTCGCCGATCCCGAACCAGATGATGGTCAGCGGTACCAGCGCCGGCACCGGCAGATAGCGGATGAAGTCGATCACAGGCTCGCTGATCGCGCCGACGATACGAAACGAGCTCATCAGGATGCCGAGCGGGATTGCCATCAGCGCCGCGATCGCAAAGGCGATCCAGACCCGCCCGATGCTGATCAGGATGTCCCGAGCGAAGCCGCTCGCGGTGAACAGGCGCTGGAGCGCCGTCAGGACGGCGAGCGGTGCGGGCAGAAACTGCGGCGCGACCAGCCCGCTCGCGCTGATCGCCGTCCAGATCAGGACGATCGCTGTGAAGCTCGCGATCGCGACGTAGAGCTGGATCGTCGCGCTCGGCCGGCCGCGGAAGACCAGGAGCTCACGCCAAGCCGGCCGCCGGGCGGGGCGCCATCGCGCCATCCTCGACGGCATTCGGTCGTGCGGTCACAGTTCGCTCCGTCCCGAGGGCTTTGGTCATCCCAGATGTGCCTCTTGCTCTCGCCGGGATGTGCCGCTCATTCGATCGGGCGGTTGTAATCCGAGACGGTGGTCGGCGCGCAGGGTGGCAACGAGCCGACCGGCGTTCGGTCGGGGCGCAGCTCCGCCGCGCCTTCCACGGCGCCGGCGGCGAGGATCAGAAGGCACCCGATCGCCTCGCGCAGACCGAACGGTTCGCGGGCGAGCAGGCCGGCTGAGACCGCGGCGACCGCGACCTCGAGCAGCAGAAGCAGCGAGACGCGGCCGGGCTCGAGAAAGCGGGCGCCCCAGAGCAGCAGCCAGGTGCAGGGCAGGAGCCAGACGAGTGCTGCGAGCGCGGCCCAGGCGAGCACCGCCGGCGCGGTCGTGCCCGGTCCGAGCGCCACGCCGGGAAGCGGCCGGACGAACAGAAGCGCCAGGGACAACAGCGCGGCGCAGGCGCAGGAGACCAGCGTCTGCTCGCGACCATCGATCGCCTCGCCTTTGCGCACGAGTGTCACCGACAGTGCAAACAGCAGACCGGCCGAGAAGCCGAGCCAATCGCCGGTCGAGCGCGGCAGCGGCAGGCCGCCCCGGAAATCCAGCAGCACCCCGGCGCCGCTCAGACCGAGGACGACCGAGACGGCGCGCAGCCGGCCGACCCGCTCGCCGAGCACCGCCACGGCAAGCAGCGTCGCCCAGACCGGCGCCAGGTAAAACAGGAGCGTCACCCGCACGACCTCGCCGAGGACCAGGGCGAGGTTCCAGCAGACCAGCGCTGCGCCGAACAGGCCACCAGAACCGAGCAGCAGCAGGCCGCCGGCCGCGATGCGCCGGCGCCGGCGCCAGAACAAGGGCAGAAGCACAAGGCTTACAGCGCCGTAAAGCGCGGCGTTGAGCGCGGGTCCGGCGAGCCCGGCTTCCGCCAGGCCGCGGAGCGGCAGCCACCAGAGCCCCCAGAGAGCGGCCGCGAGGGCGACCGCGCCCGTGGGCAGAAGATCGAAGCGCTCCGAGCCGATCATGGCAGCGCGCTTCGGAAGGTGCGGGTCAGGCGAAGCGGGCACCGGTCCAGCTCCGCCCGCAAGCTTCACGTCGCCTTGGCCAGATGCAGCCAGAGCAGCTTCTCCTCGACGAAAGCGTCGCCCGACGGGGGGAAATCCTCCGGCCGGTCCATGGTGCCGACCAGGATGTGGACCTCGCCCGGCCAGCGCTCACCCTCGTAGGTGAGCGGCGTGCCGCAGCGACCGCAGAAGCTCCTGGTCACGCCGGGCGACGAGGCGAAGCGGACCGGCTCGCCCGCGAGGTAGGCGAAGCTCCCGACCGGGAAGCCCGCGTAGGTCGCCATCGGCGCGCCGGTCGCCCGCCGGCAGCTGGCGCAATGGCAGTTGGCGATCCATTTGGGCGCACCCGCCGCCCGATAGCGCACCGCACCGCACAGGCACCGCCCGCTGTGCTCCATGGTCGTCTCGCCCATCGTCCGCGACCCTCAAAGAAACGCCACCAACCGCCCCAGCCCGAACCCCGGTAGCTCGACCGCCAGCGCGCCGCCCTAGAAGCAGTAAGCGCGCACCGTCTCGAATGCGATCAGAAGACCCCACCTGGCCCAGAGCGCCACGCCGAGCGCCAGGCCCGCGCCCAGCACCAGGGCGGGCAGCCAGATCAGCAGTCTTGGCCGGGCGCGCTCCTCCGCTACCTGATCGGGGGCTTCGGCCGGGGCCGGCCGGGCAGTCGACAAGCGGGTGCTCCTCAAAACTGCGTCGGGTCACTAAAATCACGTGGCTGCCGGCCTTGGCAAGGGCCGCTCGAGCGACTCGGATCAACCACTCTGGAGCGCTACCGCATGCTGAGGTTCACCATCTTCTCGGTCACCAGGACCACCGCAATCCGCAGGATGGTCGACCCGACCACGGCGTCGCGGGGCTGAGGCGCCGCGAATCGGAGCCTTGCCGGTCCGGGACAGTCCTACCGTGAGCCTCGCGATCACGCTGGTCGTCCTGCTCCTGGCGATCGTGGTCACCGGGCTCGCCAACTACCGGGAGCGCCGTCCGCGGCAGCTGGGCAAGCCACCGCTGATCTCCTACACCGCGATCCAGATGATCGCGATGGTCGTGGCTCTTGTCATGGCGGCGCACCTGGTCAGTCTGCTGAGCGGCCATCCGCTCACCAGCCGCTTTCTCCGATAGGCCCTTCGGACCAGGAGACACGGGGCGGACATCGCTGCGCCGCGGTTCCAGAACGGGTCGAAGCGGGCAGTGGCTGCGCCTCAGGTCGGGCGCCCGTCCCGCTGCAAGGCCTCGAGCGTGACGAGGACGCCGCCGAGCAGCGCGAACAGGAGCGGCGACCAGCTCACCGAGGTGAGGGGGTGACCGAACCAGGAGCAGATCCCGTCAAGGGCTGCCGCGAGAAACGACAGGAGGCCCAGGAAAGACAGCACCGTTTCACCCTTCAAATGTCAGATCGGCCATTCTTCTTGGTGCCGAGGCTCGGTCCTCCGATATCTTGCCGCCTCGGCACGACGGTGTGGGGGATCCGATCTGGCGCTCCACCCTCTGGCAAGCGAGATGCCAGGGGTGCCAAGATCGGATCCGGGCATCGTTAAGCACGCCCGCCGGGACCCTGTCTGTGACCCACATCACAAACCGTAGGGCGTGCGCCGCGGTGCGCGACGAGATGGTCGACTGAGAGGTCATGCGAATGGCAGAGGCGGACACGCGGCGCTGGCGCGAGCTGGATCGACGCCACCACATCCACCCCTTCACCAACCACGTCGAGCTGGCGGCGAAGGGCACGCGCATCATCACCCGCGCCGACGGCTGCTGGCTCTGGGACAGCGAGGGCAACCGCATCCTGGACGGCATGGCGGGTCTCTGGTGCGTCAACGTCGGCTATGGCCGGAGCGAGCTGGTCGAGGCGGCGGCGCGGCAGATGGCGACCTTGCCCTACTACAACACCTTCTTTCAGACCGCGACCCCGGCGAGCGTCGAGCTGGCGGCGCGCCTCGCCGAGCTCGCCCCGCCCGGGCTGGATCGGGTGTTCTTCACGAATTCCGGCTCGGAGGCCAACGACACGGTGGTCAAGCTGGTGCGCTACTTCTGGAACCTCGAGGGCCGGCCGGCGAAGAAGACCTTCATCGCGCGGCACTACGCCTATCACGGCGTGACCCTGGCCGCGGCCAGCCTGTCGGGCCTGCCCAACATGCATCCGCAATCGGACCTGCCGCTCGCGGGCTTCGAGCACGTCGAGGCGCCCTATTGGTACGCCCATGGCGGCGATCTCTCACCCGAGGAGTTCGGTCGCCGCGCGGCGCTCGCGCTCGAGCAGCGCATTCTCGAGCTCGGGCCCGACAAGGTGGCGGCGTTCATCGGCGAGCCGATCCAGGGCGCCGGCGGAGTGATCATCCCGCCCGCCGGCTACTGGGCCGAGATCCAGCGGATCTGCCGCCAGTACGACCTGCTGCTGATCGCCGACGAGGTGATCTGCGGCTTTGGCCGGACCGGCCGCTGGTGGGGCTCGGAGCGCTTCGCCATCGAACCGGATATACTGACCACGGCGAAAGGCCTGTCATCGGGCTACCTCCCGCTCGCTGCGGTCCTGATCGGCCGGCGGGTCGGCGATGTCCTCATGGCCGCTGGCCAGGAATGGACCCACGGCTTCACGTACTCGGGCCACCCGGTCGCGGCAGCCGTGGCGCTCGAGAACATCCGCATCATCGCCGCGGAGGGGCTCTACGAGCGGGCGAGCGGACCGCTCGGCGGCTACTTCGCAGAGGCGCTCGCGAGCCTCGCCGATCACCCCCTGGTCGGCGAGGCGCGCAGTTGCGGCCTCATCGGGGCACTCGAGCTGGTCGAGGACAAGGCGGAGCGCAGATGCTTCCCGCCGGCGCGCAAGGTCGGCCTCGCCTGCCGCAACCACTGCTTCGATCAGGGTCTGGTGATGCGGGCGGTGCGCGACGTCATGGTTCTCTCGCCGCCACTGATCATCACGGAAGCGGAGATCGACGAGCTCGTCGCCAGGGCGCGCCTTGCGCTCGACCTGACCGCCCGCGACCTCGGCCTGGGTTAGCGCGCGCGAGCAGGCAAGGCGTCAGGCGAGGACGACCAGGTCGCGGGGCGCGGCGACCCCGGCGATGTGGCGCTCGGCGCGGATTTCGCCAGGGATTCGCGGCACGTAGCGTTGCTCCAGGGCGAGCTGGTACGCCTCGGCGGTGCAGAGCGCCTGCACCCGCTCTTCCTTGGTGTGCTTTTCCAGCTTGGCCGCGAGGTTCACCGGATTGCCGATGACCGTGTACTCGAGCCGCGTGCGATCGCCGATCGTGCCGAACATGACCGCGCCGGTGGCCACGGCCGCGCCGACGGCGGGCGTCGGCAGGCCGGCGGCGCGGCGCTCGTTGGCCCAGGCGGCGGTCGCCACCAGCAACGCGTCGAGGGCCCGGAGCGCATCGGCGGCGAAGCTCGAGCTCGGCTCTGTCGCGCCGAAACTGGCCAGAACGCCGTCGCCCATGAACTTGTCGATGCTGCCGCCATGCTCCCTGACCGCCGCGACCACGCGCGACTGGTATTCGGACAGCAGCGCCATCACCTCGCGCGGCGCCAGGCGATGGGTGAGCGGCGTGAAGCCGCGCAGATCGGCCATCAGGATCGCGGCCTCGCGCAGCTCCGCCTGCCCGGGCTCGAGCGCCATGTCGGTCGCGCGGATGCGGCCGGCGACCTCGGGCGCGAAAAAGCGCGACAGCTCGGCCGCGGCCAGCTGGTCGGCGACCGCCCGGAACAGGAGCTTGCGCGCGCGCAGCAGCGCGATCGTCAGGATCAGGGTCACCATCAGCAGCGACACGACCTTGTCGAACTCCGCCCCGAGCAGGATCTGATTCGACATCGCGTAGGTGGCAAAGCTGTGGGTGAGGTGCATCTCGCCCTGTGAGAGCACGGCGTAGGCCACCAGGCAGAGCCAGCCGAGCGAGGCGGACACGCCGGCGAGCATTACCAGCCAGGGCTCGAAGCGAAGCGTGCGCAGCGCGATCAGGATAAAGGCGTACATCAGGGTGGGCGCCTTCAGGTAGATGGCCGGCGGCTGCTGGTACTGGAGATAAAAGCTCCAGATGGTCACCATCAGAACCGTGATGTCGACCACGACCGACAGCGCGAGGAACCAGGGCTTCAGCCGGCGCTGCCAGGCGAGCCAGAGGCGGATCAGAGTAAATCCGGCATAGACCGTGAGCGTCACCGGCACCGGCTCGAACGGGACCCCGGGCGGAAACCCCTTGGGCGCGAGGGTGTAGAGAACGGCGAAGATCGTGATCGTCGCGAGCTGCAACAGGCTCACCAGGATCTCGCTGCTGTCCTGCTCGTCCTGGATCGCGCTCTCGACCCGCTCGGGCAGGCGCGCCGGCAAGGACGGACCGAGCACGAAGCTCCTGGCCCGCTCGAGCAAGGGAAGGGTCGGCCGATCCGAAGCGACGATCTCGGTTGTCATCGGTATGGCCTCTCGACCAAATGCAGATCCCGTGGGTGGCTCAGCTTGCGCGACGCGCCGGGCGCGTTCAACCGCTCATACGTCTCGACCACGTGAATGTGCACAGGGTTGTATTCGCCGGGATCGCGGCTCACGTCCGGGCAGCGCGCCGCGGTCGCGACCGCGTCCAGACGCAGGCTTTGCTTTCGCTGGGTGATGGACTATCTAGCGTGGCATCCGGAACCCGTGGAGGCACCACGACTGAGCGAGGCGAGGAAACCATGGCTTTCAATCTGCCCGATCTGCCTTACCCCTACGAGGCGCTCGAACCCTACATGTCGTCGCGGACCCTGCACCTGCATCACGACAAGCACCACCAGGCTTACGTCACCAACCTCAACAACCTGATCGAAGGCACCGACCTGGCCAAGGCCTCGCTCGAGGAGATCGTTCAGGCCTCGGCCAAGGACCCGGCCAAGGCGGGGGTGTTCAACAACGCCGGCCAGCATTGGAACCACAATCTGTTCTGGCGGATCATGAAGAAGGGCGGCGGCGGCGCCCCGGGCGGCGAGCTCGCCAAGCGGATCAACGACGCCTTCGGCAGCTTCGAGACCTTCAAGGAGCAGTTCAAGACCGCGGCCGTGACCCAGTTCGGCAGCGGCTGGGGGTGGCTCGCGCTCGACGGCGACACGCTCAAGGTTGTGAAGACGCCGAACGGAGCCAATCCGCTGGTCGACGGCATGACGCCGCTGCTGGGCATCGACGTCTGGGAGCACGCCTACTACCTGGACTACGAGAACCGGCGGCCGGAATATGTCGCGGCATTCCTCAATCATCTGGTCGACTGGGACGAGGTCGAGGCCGAGCTGCAGAAGGCCCTCTGATCGTCCGGGCGCCGACGCGGTCGGTCGCGCCGGCATAGATGAGGGCCGGGACCGGCTCGCCCGCGCCCGAGGCGGGCGGTCCCGTGGAGGGTAGAAGCCTGAGCACTCTGCGCTTCTTCTCTTCGGCCCTGGGCATCGCCTTGGCCCTGCTCTTCGCCGGCTGCGCCGCGAGCACCACGGCGATCAGCAAGCGCAATCTCGACGTCCAGACCAAGATGTCGGACACGATCTTTCTCGATCCCGTGCCGGCCGATGAGCACACCGTGTACGTCGAGGTCCGGAACACCTCCGACAAGCCCGACTTCGACATCGAGCCCGCCGTCAAGGCGGCGATCCAGGCACGCGGCTACCGCGTGGTCGACGATCCGACCAGGGCGCACTACCTGCTCCAGGCGAACGTGCTCAAGGCCGGCAGGACCACCGAAGGTGCGGCCGAGCACACCTTCGCCGACGGCTTCGGCAGCACGATCCTGGGCGGCGCCGCTGGCGCGGGCGTCGGGCGCGTGGTCAGCGACGACCCGGCCGTGATCATCGGCGGCGCGCTCGCCGGCGCCGCCCTCTCGTCGGCCGCCGACGCCTTCGTCCAGGACGTCACCTACAGCATCATCACCGACGTCCAGGTCTCGGAACGGGCGAACCAGGGCGTGGTGGTGACCGAGAGCTCGCACCAGAATCTCGCCGAGGGCACCTCCGGCAACCGCGTCCTCAGCTCGACCGAGACCAGCGACTGGAAGCGCTACCGCACGCGCGTGATGAGCAAGGCCGACAAGGTCAATCTGGACTTCGAGCAGGCGTCACCCGAGCTCGTGGCCGGCCTGACCCGCTCGATCGGCGGGATCTTCTGAGCGGGCGGCCCGGCTCGAGCGCTCGGGCGGGCATTTCACCCGTTGCCGCAATCGTTGCTGTCTGGCTCGTTCTGCGATAGACCTTCGATAAGGGTGCCGATAGTAAGAGTGCCGATAAGCGACCCCGAGATCTCGTCGCGCGATGTTGCATCTCGGTTCGCTTGGGAGCAGCGCTCGATAGGAGCGTTCTTGATCCAATGTCAAAGGGGAGCTGGATAATGGCTTGGCATATTGCTGGACGAAGCACCGAGTTCTGCAGCTGCAAGATGTTCTGTCCGTGCTGGCTCGGTCCGGAAGGCGAGCCGGATCAGGGCTGGTGCTCCAGTGTCCTTGGCTACGAAGTGCAGCAGGGCAACTCCGACGGCGTCGACCTGGCTGGGGCCAGGGTCGTCCTGACGGCCGACTGGCCGGGAAACTTCTTCGCCGGCAACGGGACCGCTCGCCTCTACATCGACGAGGCTGCGAGCGCGGGCCAGCGCCGCGAGCTCGAGGCGATCTTCACGGGCAGGAAGGGCGGTATTCTGGAGCCTCTCTGGGGTGCCGTGGTGGCAAAGTGGCTGCCGACACAGGTCACCAACATCGCTATCCAGTGGGGCGACAACCCGTCTTTAGCCGTGGGAAGCATCGGCCAGGCAAAGCTCACGCCGCTGAAGGACCAGGCAGGGCAGCCCACGAAAGTCGCAGGTGCCGCGGCCCAGGCGGCGTTTCAGATCGAGAGCATGACTCTGGCGAGCAGCAAGGGCAGCCGCTGGGCCGACCCCGATCTGCGCCGTTGGGAGGGCGATTCCGGCACTCTGCACAACTTCGACTGGCGGAGCTGAGCGGTCCGGCACGCGCGCTCGTAACCGCCGATAGCAGGCTAACCGCGGACGCCCTTTCGCTCGTCTCGAGCAGCTTGTGATCGCGCGGATGGCTCCGGACCGGGTCGGTCCGGACGTCGCGCCCGCACAGTCCTCCGAGGTCGGGTCGTCTCGGCCGACCGGGATCGTATGGCTTCGGCGATGGTTCGCCACTGACCCAGGGCGGCGGCTCGGCGGAGGTGGACAGGGCTCCGCAGGCGATCGTAAGCTTGGCCGGATGGCTAAAGCCAGCGCCGACTTCCGCAGCCTACAAGCCATGAGCTGAGATGATATGGCGAAGATCATCTCGCTGCCCGACGGCGTAGAGTTCGACGCGCGTGCGGGCGAGACCCTGCTCGAGGCGGCGCTCCGCGCCGAGCTGCCGCTGACCCATGCCTGCGGCGGCCGCGCGAAATGCTCGACCTGCCGGGTCTGGGTGCTCGCCGGGCTCGACCGGTGCCCCTCGCGCACCGAGGCCGAGCAGGCGCTGGCCGAGCGGCTCGGTCTCGGCGACGAGGTCCGCCTCGCCTGCCAGTTGCGACCGGGCGGCGATCTTCGGGTGCGGCGGCTGGTCATCGACGAGACCGATCTCATGATGACCAGCCAGCTCGACCGGTCCGCGGCGACCCGCGTCGGCGAGGTCCGCGAAGTGACCGTGTTCTTCAGCGACGTCGTCGGCTTCACGACGATTGCCGAGACCCTGTCGCCCTATGACGTCCTGTACCTCCTGAACCGCTACTTCGTGCAGGCGGGCGAGATCATCGAGCGCAACGGCGGCTATATCGACAAGTTCGTGGGTGACGGGATGATGGCGCTCTTCGGCGTCCACGATCAGAAGGATGCGCCGATCCGCGCCGTCAACGCGGCGCTGCAGATGCTGGCCGCGATCGATCGCATGAAGCCCTTCGTGGCGTCGATGTACAATCTCGACTTCGACATCCGGATCGGCCTGCATCACGGCGAAGCGCTGCTCGGCTCAGTCGGCACGCTCGGCCACGAACGGCTGACCGCGATCGGCGATGTCGTCAACGTGGCGAACCGGGTCGAGGGTGCGAACAAGGAGGCCGGCACGCGCATGCTGATCTCCG
Source organism: Pseudomonadota bacterium (assembly GCA_046727895.1). Taxonomy (GTDB): domain Bacteria; phylum Pseudomonadota; class Alphaproteobacteria; order Geminicoccales; family Geminicoccaceae; genus DATAOG01. Next base: position 13,053 of record JBKPDM010000215.1, read on the forward strand.
AGGCGCTCTACCGTCTCGTCGAGGACCAGGTCGAGATGCTCGACTTCGTGCGCACGCGCCTGCGCGGCACCAGCGAGCGCATCACGCTCTACGAAATCCAGCGCCTCAAGCCGGAGGTCGAGGCGACCCTGAATGAGCGGGTGTTGCACGAAACCGAACGCTATGCCGGCCGCGAGTGGCTGCGCGCGTTCGCCGAGGATGAGCTCGCAGTGGGCGAGCGGCGCATCCTCGAGCTCGAGAAATGCGATGTCGTCGTCTATCGCGGGCCGAACGGCTACGTCGCTTTCAACAACGCCTGCCCGCACGTGCGGCTGCCGTTCTATGACCGAACGCCGCCGAAAGCGGAACATGTGGCCGTGATGCCCCCGCGGCAGAGCGTCGTGAGCGAGGACCTCGGCATCGTCTGTCGCTGGCACGGCAGCTGCTATGATCTGCAAACCGGTGAAATCCGCGCCTGGTGCCCGTTGCTCAATCAGGACGGCACCTCGCCGGGTTGGGAATTTCTCGGGGACATATCGAAGAATCTGGCGCCACTCGAAGTCTTTCAGTGCCGCATCGCTGACGGGCAGCTCTGGATCTCGCTGGATCAGGGCGGGCTGGCGAGCATCGCCTAGCCGCGCTCGGCCCGGCGGCCAGATTGTCGAGTTTCAATGGCGTCCCGGATGTCCTCGAGGCGCGACACAGGTCGACGTGCGCCATCAGAACACCTCGATGAGCATCGGAGACGATCGCTGGCGGCTTCGCGTGCTCGAGGCTCGTGCTGACCTCGAGCTTGCGGCCGACCAGATCACCAGGAAGTCCTGAAGCCCGACGAGATCGATCAGCGAAAACTTTGCACGCCGATCGTGACGCCAGAGGGCACGCCGGTGCCGATGCCGAAGCCGCGACGAGACGAAACGCTGATCAAAGCGCTCGTGCGCGCGCACCGGTGGCGCCGGAAGATCGAGTGCGGGCAGGCCAAGTCGATCACCGACCTCGCGGAGCAGGAGGGAGTGACGGTCGCTTACGTCTGCCGGCTCCTCCCGCTTACCTGTTTCGCGCCGGAAATCGTGGAAGCGATCCTGGACGGGCGGCAGCCGAAGGGGCTGAGGCTGGCCGAGATGCTGGGGAACGGACCGCTTGCCTGGAACACCCAGAGGGAGACCTGGGGCTTCTGCAATTGACACGGACCTGCTCAGAGAGGTGCACGACTGCTGTCATCCAGTATGGCGCTTTCGCCTCGCCGAGGGTCCCAGCTGTCGAACCACCGCATGATCGGTCTAGGGGCCGCAGAGGTGACGCTAAAGCTGAAGCAGACGGCCGGGAAGCGGACGTCTGAACCCGCCGGTCCGGTTTGTGCACGGAAGCAGCCATGCTGGCGGGTGTCGTGGGACGAGCAGGATTTCAGCCGAGCTCATAAAGCAGGGCCTTGGCGTTTCTTTCAAGCCAGCGGCCCCGGTAACGAGATCACCCGTGTGCGCAAGAAGCTGGAGCGCCTGCTCGGCGCACGTGCGGCATGACGGCCGGCGCTCCGTGACCGAGCCCGCCCAGAGCAGCAGCGGCGAGGGGATCGCGCTGGTGAGGCTCACTTCAACTGGGCTTTTAGTGAGACCCATCTTCAACACCGCGATTCGAAAAGGATCGGATTATCAGACGCTTACAGGGCGCGCAGGCGGCCTTAGCACTACGGTTGTGAGGACTCGGCGACGGTGTTGGGGGCCTGGGGAGCGGCGTCGCGGATGTTGGGCG
>JBKPDM010000216.1:0-4607 GCA_046727895.1 Pseudomonadota bacterium
CCTTGCGGCCGGTCTTGGTCAGCAGCGAGCGGGTGCCACTCTCCTCGTAGTTCAGCCGGGTCGCGACCTGGCCGATCTCGCGCGTCTTGGCGGCCGCGGCGACCTCCTTGGCGATCGCGGCGAAGGCGGCCTCAGGCGGCAGCTGGCCCGTGGCCGGGTCCCAGTCCCGGAGGATCGCCAGCGTCTCGGGAAAGTGGCTGGCGAGCTCCGGATTCTCGACGCTGCGGAAGAGGATCACGATGATCGGCAGGAAAAAGGTGACGAAGATGAAGGCGAACAGCGGCAGAAGCAGCGCGTAGGCCTTGAGGCGGCTGAGCCGCTCGGCTCGCCGCAGCTTGGTCTTGAGCGGCACGCCGTCGGCGGTGGTCGCGACTTGGTAGTCGAGGGCTCCGACCTGCTGTGCCATCCTTCACCTCCGCCGCTGATCACCAGGCGGGCGGGGGGCCGGTTGCACCCCGAGCCCCCGCGATGACCTGCGCTGCTTGACGCGCCGGCGCTACTTGGCGAGCCAGGCGTTGAAGCGCTCGTTCATCTCGTCCTGATTGTCGGCCCACCACTCGGAGTCGTTCTGCAGGGCGTTCTGGAAATTCTCCGGCGACGTCGGCAGGTGCGGCTTGACCTCGTCGCTCACCAGCGCCATCGAGGACTTACGCGCCGGACCGTAGGAGATGTACTTGGTCTGGTCGGCGAGGCGCTGGGTGTCGGTCGAGAACTTGACGAAGTCCCAGGCGGTCTTGCCGCCATCGCTACCCTTCGGAATGCCCCACATGTCGAGGTCCCAGACCTGGCCGTCCCAGACGATCACGAACGGCTTGTTCTCCTGGAAAATCGCGTTGTACAGACGGCCGTTGTAAGCGGTGGTCATGACCACCTCGCCGTCAGCCAGCAGCTGCGGCGGCTGGGCGCCCGCCTCCCACCAGACGACGTCCTTCTTGATCGTGTCGAGCTTGGCGAACGCGCGATCGACGCCCGCCGGGGTCGAGAGAACGTCGTACACCTGGTTCGCCGGCACGCCGTCGGCCATCAGCGCGAATTCGAGGTTGACCTTGGGGTTCTTGTGCAGGCCGCGCTTGCCGGGGAACTTCTTCGTGTCGAACAGATCGGCAATCGTGGCCGGCTTCTCGTTCGGGAACTTGGTGCTGTCATAGGCGAACACCGTCGACCAGATGATGGTCGTCACGGCGCAGTCCTGCAGCGTACCTGGCAGAAAGTCGTCCTTGGCCGGCGTGCCGTCGGGCGCCGGCGGCAGATCGTCGAGCTTGAGCGGCTCCAGCAAGCCCTCGTCGCAGCCCCGGACCACGTCCGAGAGCTCGAGGTCGACGAGGTCCCAGGTGACGTTGCCGGACTCGACCTGGGCTTTGATCTGGGCGAGACCGCCGTTGTAGTCCTCGGACAGGATCTTGACGCCGGTCTTCTTCTCGAACGGCTCGTGGTACGCCTTGACCTGGCTCACGGTGTAGGCGCCGCCCCAGGACACCACCGTGAGCTCGTCGGCCGCCTGCGCGGTCCCGAGCCCGAGCGCGGCCAGCGCGACGGCCGCGCCCGCGGTCAGCATGGTTGTGGCTCGCATCGCTTAGCACTCCCTGATCTGCGGCCGGATCTCACCGGCCAGTTTGCGGGACTTCCCTCTCACACCGCATCGAGCGCCCGGCAGTCCTCGATCTGCCAGCCGACCCTGACCGTCTCGCCGGGCTTGAGGTGGACGTGGCCGGCGGCGTTCGGCACCTTGATCACGAAGTCGTCATGGCCGAGCAGGCTGACCCGGGTGCGCATGTGATCACCGAGATAGATCAGCTCCTCGACCCTGGCATCGAAGAGGTTCGGCACGCTGCCCTCCGGCGGGCTGATCGAGACCCGCTCGGGGCGCAGCGAGAGGGTGCTCTCGCTGCCGACGCCGTCGACGTTGACCGCGAGCGCCTCGACCTCGCCGGCCTCGACCGCGACCGTGCAGGTGCGACCGTTCACCTTCTGCACCTTGCCCGTCAGCTGGTTGTTCTCACCGATGAACTGGGCGACGAAGGCGTTCTCAGGCCGCTCGTACAGGTCCGCCGGCGTCGCCAGCTGCTGGATCACGCCGTCGTTGAACACCGCGATCCGGTTCGACATGGTGAGCGCCTCGCTCTGGTCGTGGGTGACGTAGACCACGGTGACGCCGAGATTCTCGTGGATGTGCTTGATCTCGTACTGCATCTGCTCGCGCAGCTGCTTGTCGAGGGCGCCGAGCGGCTCGTCCATGAGCACGAGCTTGGGCTCGAAGACCAGGGCGCGCGCGACCGCGACCCGCTGCTGCTGGCCGCCCGAGAGCTGACCAGGGCGACGCGAGCCGAACCTGCCGAGCTGGACCATGTCCAGCACCCGCTGCACCCGCTGCTCGATCTCGGTCTTGGCGAGCCGGCGCACCTCGAGCGGGAAGGCCAGGTTCTCGTTGACCGTCATGTGCGGGAAGAGCGCGTAGTTCTGAAACACCATGCCGATCTGGCGCCGGTACGGCGGCACATTGTTGATCGGCTGGCCGTCGAGCACGATCTCGCCGTGGGTCGCGGTCTCGAAGCCGGCGAGCATCATCAGACACGTGGTCTTGCCCGAGCCCGAGGGTCCGAGCATGGTCAGAAATTCGCCGGCCGCGACGTCGAGGTTGAGGTTCTTGACGACCAGCGTCTCGCCGTCGTAGCTCTTCTGGACGTCCTGGAACTGGACGTACGCTTCGTTGGGCACCGGTCTCCCTCCAGCGCTTAGCTCGCCTCCACGGCCGCGTTCGGCCACGAGAGCCTCGTCCCGAGGCGCTTAGAATACAGCAAGATCGATGCCAGGCCAACCGGGCTCGGAGCGGGTCGCCTCGCGCCGCTCAGTGGCGTGGCAAGTGCCCGGCTCGAGCCGATGTCCGCTGGCGGAGCGATACCGGGCCCGATCCTCCTATTCGAGCGGCAGGTCCTCGAGATCGCGGCATTCCTGACCGCGGCAGGCCCTGAGCTCGATCAGGCGGGTCGTGAGCGCCTCGATCAGTGACGGGTCGGCCGCGCGCTCGATGTTTTGCAGCTGATAGGGGTCCTTGTCCAGGTCGTACAGCTCGCGCTCGCCGTTGTTGTATGTGATGAAGGTGTACCTGGTGGTGCGGATGGCCAGCGCGTTCGCGGGCTTCATGCGCTCGTCGCTCTCCAGGCCCAGGCGCTGGATCAGGAAGCTGTGGCGCCAGGGAGCGTCGGAACCCTTGAGCAGCGGAACCAGCGAGCGGCCGTCGACGAAGTCCGGCGGCTCGATCCCGGCCCAGGCCGCGAAGGTCGGGGCAAGATCGATCATCAGCGCCATAGCGTGGATTTGCTGACCGTGCGGAATGCCCGGCCCGCGCATCACCAGGGGCACGCGGATGTCCTCTTCATAGGCGGTGTCCTTGCCCTCCATCATGCGGTGCTGGCCGAGGTGGAAGCCGTTGTCGGAGGCATAGACGACGTAGGTGTTGTCGAGCTCGCCGGTGTCGCGCAATGCATTGACGATGGTTTCGACCAGATCGTCGATCGACTGCAGGCACTCCAGGCGGCGGTGATGGTGCTCCTGGATGTCGTCAATCTGGTCGTTGCGCAGGCGCGGCAGCTGCTGAATGAAGCCCGGTTTGTCGCTGACATCCGCCTCGTTGAAGGATGGCGGCCGCGGCAGGGGCACATCTTGGAACAGGGTCATGTGCCGGGGGGCGGGGTTGTAGGGGCTGTGCGGGCTGAAGGGGGCGACATAGAGGAAGAATGGACGTCCTTCGGCCGCGAAGCGGCGGATGTGCGCGGCCGCCTTTCTGGCGATCACATCGGTGAGGTAGTCCTCCGGCGCGTCGTCGTAGGTCTCGACTTTGCCGTTGGCGTTGAGTCGGTAGTTGACATTGTAATAACCGTCGTTGTTAGCAGCGTGCCACTCGTCCCAGCCGGGTGCCGGCGCATCGGTCTCGGCATAGCCGTTCAGATATTTGCCGTAGAAGGCGGTGCGATAGCCGGCGGCCTGCAGCCAGGTCGCGATCGTCGACTCCTCGCGCTTGAGCCGGCGGAACGTCAGAAAACCGCCCTGGGGCGCCAGATTGCCAAGGACCAGGGTGTTGTGCGGGTATTGGCCGCGCAGGAACGAGGCACGTGCCGGACTGCAGAGCGGATAGGTCACGAAGAAGTTCCGGAAGACCGCGCCCTGGTCCTCGATCAACGCCTTGACCTTGGGCATGTAGGCGTGGATGCCGAGGTCCTCGTCATCGGACAGAACGAAGACGATGTTCGGTGGCTTCACGCCGGGCTGGGCGGTCTGCGCCGGAGCCCGATCGGCGAAAATCACTTGCAGAGCGACGAGCAGCCAGAAAGCTCCGGCCAGACGACGCGGGTGTCTGAGGCGCAATTCTTCTCCTCCGCTGGGTTCCGCCGAGAAAAGCGGATGGCGCGGCGCCTGTAAAGAGCCTGCCCCCGGGCAAGCTGAGATGGACCGCGTCGGGGACGCGAAGCCTCGCCTCGACGAGCTGGCGTCGGTGCCGGCTCCGGCCCGAGTCGTAGACTGAGCGGCGCACGGATCGATGTTGTCGAAGTGCTTAACCAATAAACGATCGTCTGGTACCTTAACTTTGATTTGCCGTTTACTTTAATATA
>JBKPDM010000217.1:0-3340 GCA_046727895.1 Pseudomonadota bacterium
CGCCACCACCGTGGTCGCGAACTCCGGCCCGCCGGTGGCACCATAAGCGATGTTGTCGGGAAACCGGACCTCGTGAAAGCCGCTCATCGAATTCGCCCGTCAGCACCGGACCGGAGAGTCCACGCGTGGCTGTTGCTCATCGGTTCCTTTTGACGTAGCTGTCGTGGAGTGGAACAAAACCGGAACATCCCGCCACGCTATCCCATTCGGCTGGACGACCTCCGTGCCTGGCATGTGATCTTCGCGACCTGTGCGCCTGCGGAAAGCGGACCCACATCGACGCCAGGCTGCTGCAGCATGGCCGGCCCCCGTACACCAGGCTGCTCGACCTCGAGCGGAAGCTTCGCTGCGGCAGGTGCGGCAATCGCAGTGGCAACACCCTGAGCGTCTCGATCGCGCCGCGGAACTGACCGCGGTTCATCGGTTCCGGCTCGCCCGATCGATCGCGCGCGCCATGTCGGCCGCGATCTGGCCCTGGCTGGCGCGGAAGGAGTTCGCGTCCGCGGTGGTGACGTTGACCACCACTGTGATCGGCCGCTGCTCGCGTGCCGACTTCTCCTCACGCACGACCCGCTCGGGCGGCACCACCAGCTCGCCGCGCCGGGCGATGATCGGCACCTCGTCCGGCAGGAGGCGGGAGCCCGCGAAGCCACCGGCATGGTAGCGAGGCGCGTGCTCGAACATGCCGGGGTCAGCGTAGCGCACGCCGGTGGGCCGCTCCCCAACGACCCCGCCTTCATGGAATAGGCCGAACCCACCGCCAGTGAAGGCGCCCTGCAGCAGCCCGGCGATTGGCGCCGTGACCGTCTGGCGCACCGCCATCCGGGTGATGTCGGCGAGCACACTGTCCGCCAAGCCCTGGATCTCGAGCTTGCCGGTCGTGACGAAGCCGGTCAGGGCGTCCTCGGCGCCCGAGAAGGCTTGCCCGAACGCCCGCTCGGTCGCGCTAGCTGCGTCCTGGCTCTCGGCGACGTAGTCCTTGAGGAACCTCGTCGCGCCGTCGGTCCAAGCCTGGCTCGAGCGCAGAGCGCGATCATTCGCGCCCTCAACGGCCCGCGTGTAGGTCTGTTGGTCGATGGCGCCGGCCGCGAGCAGCTGGTCCAGCTTCTCGACCTCGGCCGCGTACTGCTCAGTTGCGGTGCGGGTGCGGTCGGTGACCGAGCGGCGCTCGTCCATCAGCCGCTGCCGCGCCTGGAGCGCCTGCTGCTCGTCGTACAGGGCGCCGGCCAGCTGCTCCACCTCCCGCCGCTGCTGCGCGGTCGCCTCGGCTGAGAGCCGGCTCAGGGCCTGGGCCACGAACCGCTCGCGCTCGGCGCTGGTGAGCGCGGCGCGCTCGGCATTCAGGCCTTCGAGCACCCGGTCGTTGGCGGCACGGACCTTCTCGGCCGCCTCTGCCTCCTTGGCGCGTATCACGGAGAGTTGCGCCTCCCGCACCGCCGCCGACTCCTCGATCAGCCTGTCGACCTGTTCGGCGTTGCTGCCGTCCTTGGCCCGGAGCGCCTCGATCTCCGCGATCCGGCGCTCGTGCTCGGCGATGATCCGCTCGCTGCCCTCGTGGGTGATGCTGAAGAGCGTGCTCTCCAGGCCCTCCTGGATGCGCTGCAGCCGCTCGGCCCGGTCCTTGACCTCGGCGGTGTCATCAGGAGCAGGAGGAAGAATGGGGTGCGACCCAGGCTGCTCTGGCGGCCCTTCCAGAAAAGCAATCCGCGCCTGGGTCTGTCCCCGTACACGCGACAGCTCGTCGATCTTCTTCTGCAGCGCGCTGATCTGGGCGGTGTCGATGAAAGTCGTGAAGCCCAGGGTCGGCGACTTGCGAAGCTCGTCGATCCGGCCCTGGAGCTTCGCGATCGTGGACTCGGTCAGGTCGAGCTCGTAGCGGAGCGTGCGGAGGCTCTTCTCCTCGGGAGCATCGAACAGGCGCTCCCAGGCGATGCCGGCCTTGCCGGCGACATCGGCAAGCCAGCTCGAGAGGTCGGCGATCACCGGCGCCGCCTCGAGCGCCGCCCGGGTCAGGTTGGCCGAGACCACCTGAGCAAGGGTGTCGAGCTCGGTCCGGGCCCGCTCGGCATCGCGCACCAGGTGCTCGTCGAGCACGATGCCGAGGTCGCGCGCGCGCTCGCGCATCTGGTCCAGGGCGCCGCTGCCGTCGCTCAGCAGGTTGACCAGCGCCACGCCTTCGGAATCGAACAGCTTGAAGGCGAGCCCCACCCGCTCGGCCGGATCCTCGATCCGGGCGAAGGCGTCGGCGACCTCCGCCAGTAGGTCCTCGCTCCGGCGGAGGTGGCCATCCTGATCGCGGAGTGTGATGCCCATGCTCGCAAGCGCGTCCTTGGCCTCGCCGGTGCCCTGCGCCGCCTCTGCCGTCCGGCGGACGAAGCGCTGCAGCGCCATGTCGAGGGTCTGCTGCTCGACGCCGGAAGCCTTGGCGGCGAACCGCAGCTCCTGCAGCGCCTCGACGCCGACCCCGATCTTGTCGGCAGTCTTGCCGATGGCGTCCGCTGCCGAGATCGAGTGGTTGACGAGCGCGGCGAGGCCGCCCACCGTGGTCACGCCGGCGAGCGCGGCGCCGAGGGTGCGGATACCGGTGCGCAGCAGCTCCGCCTGGCGTCCGAGGTCCCTGAGCCCGCCCGACGCCTTGCCGCCCGCGGTCTCGATGCGCTTCAGGCTTTGCTCGCCGCTCTGGCCGACTGAGACCAGCTCGGCCTTGACCTGGCCGCCGCCCTCGACCGCCAGGCGGATCGAGTAGGTGCGCGTGCGTTGCGCCATGGTTCACCTCGGATCGGGCCCCACTGCGGGCGCAGACAGATGGTGGGATAGTCTCGGAGTGCGACGGCTGGTGTCAGGTCTATAGCCGACCGGCAGTCGGGCGGGCCTCACGGTAAGGGTTAGCCATAAGGCGACATTCAGGTGTTTCTCACCTAGGCGTTCATCTCCACCTCGATTCTAACGGGTGTGTGTGGAAGAAGCTCCTTGCCAGGGGCGGAAGAAGATGAAGCGTCGATTAGCTCCCATTATTGACTCCCGACGCCGTCGGATACGCAGGGCCGGCGTCGGCCTCTGTGCTGAGCAGTGCCCTGCGGGCTTGATCGAGGCTACGATGGCAGTGACAAGCGATTCAGCCTTCTCCCGTCTCCAACACCGCTCTGGACCAATCTAATACAAGGGGTGCGATTGCCTGAAGCCGCACACCGCTCCACTCCTGGGGCTTGTTCTCGGTCGAACCCCTGAAGGAGCTGATCGTCGGTGTTCGCGGAATAGCGTGAAAGCTGAACTGTACGCCCAAAACCGTGATATAGAGTAATCCATCGGGCGACACAAAAATCTCCACGTCGGGCAATTG
>JBKPDM010000218.1:0-13730 GCA_046727895.1 Pseudomonadota bacterium
CGGTCGGACCGCGCACGGCGAGCTTGCCGATCTCGCCCGGTGCCAGCGGACGCATGGCGTCGTCCACGACCATCGCCTGATAGCCCGGGATCGGCCGGCCGGTCGCGCCGGGGCGGATGTCGTCGCCCGCGGCCGAGATGAAGATATGCAGCATCTCGGTGGCGCCGATGCCGTCGATGATCCTGATCCCCGTGGCGCGTTGCCAGGCCTCGAAGGTCGGGAGCGGCAACGGCTCGCCGGCCGAGACGCATTTCCTGAGGGAGGGGAGGCCGCTGCCCGGCAGCTTGTCGAGCATCATCCGATAGGCGGTGGGCGAGGTGAAGCAGATGGTGGCCTTGAATTCGCGAATGGCCTCGAGCAGCAGCGGGGGCGGTGCGGCCTCGAGCAGCACTGCGGCCGCGCCGAAGCGCATCGGGAAGGTGACCACGCCGCCAAGGCCGAAGGTGAATCCGATCGGCGGGCTGCCGATGAAGACGTCGTCCCGGCCCGGCTTCAGGGTCGAGCGCGGGAAGCAGTCGCAGATCGCCATCACGTCGCGGTGGAAGTGCATCGTGCCCTTGGGCTTGCCGGTCGTGCCGGAGGTGAAGGCGATCAGCGCGACGTCGTCCTTGAAGGTGTCGACGTTCTGGAAGTCGGGGGCTTTGCGCGCCATCCGCTGCTCGAGCTCCGCGCCGGCGCCCGCGGCTCCCGAGCCGTTGAAGGTGCAGATCCGCCTGCATACGGGCGCCCGAGCGCGCGCATTCTCCATCTCTTCCGCGAGGCGCTCGTCGCAGAGCGCGAGGCCGATCTCTGCCCGCTCGAGAATGACGGCGAGCTCGCGCGCGCGCAAAAGCGGCATCGTGGTGACGGCGATGCCGCCCGCCTTGATGACCGCGAACCAGCAGGCGACCAGCAGCGGATTGTTGGCGGCGCGCAGCAGAACCCGGTTGCCCGGCACCAGACCGAAATCCTCGCTCAGCACCCGCGCGATCCGGTTGGCGCGCTCGAGCAGCTGGCGATAGGTCCAGCGCTCGCTCGGCGTGATCAGGACGGGCCGTTCGCCGAGTCCGCGCTCGATGGCGCGATCGAGCAGCAGGACCGCCGAGTTCAGGCGGTCCGGATACTGCAGCTCTGGCCGGTCGAAGCTGAAGCTCGGCCAGAGCTCGCGCGGCGGCAGGTTGTCCCGCGCGAACGTGTCGAGATGAGCGGTGTCGGCTGGCATCGTCCGATCCTCCACGAAGCGCGTATCGCTCCCCTCCCCGGTCATGGCGAACCCTCGATTGGTCTGGCGGCTCGTTCTCTGGCGGTTGGTTCTCTGGCATGCGCGTCCAGCACCTGGCGCGCGATGATGACCTTCTGCACTTCGGAGGCCCCCTCGTAGATCCGAAGGGCCCGGATCTCGCGATAGAGCCTTTCGACCGGGTGGCCCGCGGTCACGCCGAGCGCGCCGTGGATCTGCACCGCGTCGTCGATCACCCGCTGCGCCGCCTCGGTGGCATAGAGCTTCGCCATCGCGGCCTCGCGCGTGATCCGCTCGGCCCCCGCATCCTTGGCCCAGGCGGCGCGATAGACGAGCAGCGCTGCGGCGTCGAGCGCTAGCGCCATGTCGGCGAGCTTGGCCTGGACCATCTGCAGCCCGGCGAGCGGTCCGCCGAAAAGCTGCCGGCCGCTCGCGCGTGCCAGGGCCTCGTCCAGGGCGCGTCGCGCAAAACCAAGCGCCGCGGCGCCGACCGTCGGCCGGAACGCGTCGAGGGTCGCCACGGCGATCTTGAAGCCCTGACCGGGCTCGCCCAGGAGGCGCTCGCGCGGCACCTGACAGCCCTCGAGGCGGAGCGTCGCGAGCGGGTGCGGGGCGATCAGCTCGATCCGCTCGGCGATCTCGAGCCCGGGCGTGTCCGCATCGACGATGAAGGCGGAGAGCCCCCTGGCACCTGGCGCCTCGCCGGTGCGCGCGAAGATTACGTAGAATTCGGCGATGCCGCCGTTCGAGATCCAGGTCTTGGCGCCGTTCAGGACGAACCCCGCGCCATCGCGCTCTGCAACGGTGCCGAGTGCCGCGACATCGGAGCCTGCATCGCGCTCCGAGAGCGCAAAGGCCGCGATCTTCCTGCCCGCAGCCACCCCGGGCAGATAGGCACGGCGCTGCTCCTCAGTGCCGAACAGGCTGATGGGGCCGCTGCCGAGCCCCTGCATCGCGAAGGCGAAGTCGGCGAGACTGGCGAAGCGCGCGAGCGTGTCCCGCGCGAGGCAGAGCGAGCGGACGTCCGGCCGCTCATGGGCGCCGCCATAGGCGGACGGGACGACCAGGCGGAGCAGGCCCGCCTCGGCCAGGCGCCCGACCAGCATCCGGCAGGTGGTGTCGACATCATGCCCGTCGCCGGCCAGATCCGCGACCGCTCCAGCCGCCCAGCGCTCAATCTCGCCGGCCAGGGCACGATGGCGTTCCTCGAAGAACGGCCAGGTGAGATAGCTGCGATCGGGCATCCGGTAACCTGCGGCGCTTTCAGTTGCCCGCGAAGTCCGGCAATCGCTTCTCGAGGAACGCCCGGTAGGCGCGCCGGAAGTCCTCGGTCTGCATGCATATCGCCTGCGCCTGCGCCTCGGCCTCAATCGCCGCCTCGACGCCCATATTCCACTCCAGGTTGAGCATAGTCTTGGTCATCATATGGGCGAAGCTCGGCCCGTCTGCCAGCTTTGCGGCGAGCGCCAGCGCCTCCTCGAGCAGTCGCACGCGCGGGCAGAGCCGATTGAAGAAGCCCCAGCGCTCGGCCTCCTCGGCGGGCATGGTCCGGCCCGTGAGCAGGAGCTCCGCGGCACGGCCCGCGCCGACGATGCGGGGCAGGAGCGCGCAGGCGCCCATGTCGCAGCCGGCGAGCCCGACGCGCACAAACAGGAACGCCGTCTTGGCCTCGGGCGTGCCGATCCGGACATCCGATGCGATCGCCAGGCAGGCACCCGCGCCGACGCAGACGCCGTCGATCGCCGCGATGACCGGCTGGGGGCAGGCGCGGATCGCCTTGACCACCTCGCCGGTCATGCGGGTGAAGGCGAGAAGGCCCTTCATGTCCCGTTGGGTGAGCGGGCCGATGATCTCGAGGACGTCGCCGCCCGAGCAGAAGTTCCCGCCGGCGCCGGTCAGCACCACGGCCTTGACGTCGTCGCAATGAGCCAGGTCGCGGAAAGTGTCGCGCAGCTCGGCGTAGGAGTCGAAGGTGAGCGGGTTCTTTTTCTCCGGCCGGCTCAGAGTGACAACGGCGACCGGCCCGTGCGTCGACCAGGCGAAATACTTCGGCTCGAGCTCCGCGCCCTTCATTCGGCGGCCCTTTCGGCAATGCGTGCCTCGGCAACGTGCTTGAGCTGGGCGAGCAGCCGGGTCAGGACGCTGACATCCTGGTCGCGCAGTCCTCCGAGCAGTTCGTCGATCCACCGTTCATGCGCGCGCGCCATATCCCGGAATGCGCTGCGGCCCCGCTCGGTCAGCGCGACGTAGCTGGTGCGCCGGTCGTTGGCAGGCGACCAGCGCCGGATCAGTCCCTGCCGCTCCAGCGCCTCGACGATAGTGGTGACATTGCCGCTCGTGACCATGAGGCGGCGCGAGAGCTCGCCCATGGCGAGGCCCTGCGGCGCCCGTTCGAGGGCCGCCATGAGGTCGAAACGCGGCAGCGTGGTACGAAAACGCACCCTGAGCAACCGGCGCATGTCCTTCTCGACGACGCTGGTCGCGGCGAACAGGCGAAGCCAGAGGCGAAGGCGCTGTTTGCTTTCCGGCTCTACCTGCTCGAGGGTCCGGGCCAGGCCTGCAGCCATCACATCACCTCGCCGCCGGCGATCGCGATCGCCTGACCGGTGATCGCCTCCGCTCCGGGTGAGCAGAGCCAGAGGACGGTCGCCGCGACCTCCTCGGGTCGCACGAGGCGATGCTGCGGGTTCTTCTTGACGAGTTCAGCCAGCGCTTCGGCCTCGCTCCGCCCGGTTTTTCGGGTGATCGTCGTGATAGCGCTCCGCACCATGTCGGTGTCGGTGTAGCTCGGGCAGACGGCATTGACGGTGATCCCCTTTGCGGCTGTCTCCAGGGCCAGCGCGCGGGTCAGGCCGACCACGCCATGCTTGGCCGCGCAGTACGCCGAGATGTAGGCCGCACCCTGCAGGCCGGCGATGCTCGCGACATTGACGATGCGGCCGAAGCCCGCCTCGATCATGCCAGGCAGCGCCGCCCGGCTGCAAAGGAACGTACCGATCAGGTTGACGTCCAGCAGGCGCCAGAACAGCTCGAGCGAGGTCCGGGCAAACGGCGCTGATTCGGCCGCGCCGGCATTGTTGACCAGGATCGCGACCGGCCCGAAAGCCTCGCCCGCTTGTGCGAAGGCCGCGTCGACCGCCGCCTCCTCGGTGACGTCGCAGCGAATCACCTGCGCCGTCGGCAGGCCCGCCGCCTTGGCGTGCAGCGACGCCTCGTTCCGGCCCATGAGTGTGATGCGCCCGCCGGCCGCAGCGAGCGCATCGACCACGGCCGCGCCAATGCCCCGCCCGCCCCCGGTCACTACGGCATGTCGTCCGGCAAGCGCTGCCATGGTCGCCTCAGATAACGACCGCCATGTCGGCCGCGCGCTTCAGGTTGCGCACCAGCTGATCGCGGCCGGAGAGATACTGCACCGGCCACGCGATCTGCTCGTAGCCGAGCCTGGCTGCGGCGTGCAGCGTCCAGTAGGGGTCGGCGAGATGCGGCCTCGCGAGGCAGCAGAGGTCGGCGCGGCCCGCGGCGATGATGCTGTTGACGTGGTCCGGCTCGAAGATGTTGCCGACCGCCATGGTCGCGATGCCGGCCCCGTTGCGGATCCGATCCGAGAAGGGCGTCTGGAACATGCGGCCGTAGATCGGCTTCGCCCGGGTGCTGGTCTGGCCGGCGGAAACGTCGATGATGTCGGCGCCGGCCGTCGCGAAGGCGCGCGCGATCTCGACCGAATCCTCGCCGCTGATGCCGTCCTCGAGCCAGTCGGTCGCCGAGAGGCGCACTGACATCGGCTTGGGCGCGGGCCAGGCCGCGCGCATCGCCCGGAACACCTCGAGCGGGAAGCGGAGCCGGCTGGCGAGCGGGCGGCCGTATTCATCGGTGCGCCGGTTGGTCAGCGACGTGATGAAGGCCGAGAGCAGATAGCCGTGAGCGCAGTGCAGCTCGAGCATGTCGAAGCCGCACGCTTCGCCCATCTCGGTCGCGCGGACGAACTCCGCGATGACCTGCTCCATGTCGGCGCGGGTCATCGCGCGCGGCACCTGATTGCGCTCCGACCACGGCACGGGCGAGGGGCCCATCACCTCCCAGTTGCCCTCATCCAGCGGCTCGTCCATGCCTTCCCAGCCCAGTTTGGTCGAGCCCTTCGGACCCGAATGGCCGAGCTGGAGGCAGATCTTCGCCTCGGTATGCTCGTGGACGAAGTCGACGATGCGCCTCCAGGCACGGACGTGCTCGGCCTTGTACATGCCGGCGCAGCCGGGCGTGATCCGGCCCTCGGGCGAAACGCAGGTCATCTCGGTGAAGACGAGGGCGGCGCCGCCCTGCGCGCGGCTGCCGAGATGCACCAGATGGAAGTCGCCGGCGACGCCGTCCTCGGCCGAGTACATGGCCATCGGCGACACGGCGATCCGGTTCGCGAGCTCCATCTCACGCAGGCGAAACGGCGTGAACATCGGCGGGACGGCGAGCTGCACCGGGTGGCCGCTCGCCCGCTCGGCGAACCATTGCTCGACGCCCTCGAGCCAGGCCGGATCGCGCAGGCGGAGGTTCTCGTGGCTCACCCGCTGGGAGCGGGTCAGCAGCGAATACGCAAACTGCACCGGCTCGAGACGCGTGTAGAGGGGAACGTTCTCGAACCATTCCGTGGAGTTGCGGGCCGCGCTCTGCAACTTCAGCACCTCCACGCCACGGCTTTCCTGGTATCTCTCGAGCGCGTTCTCGAGGTCATCGCTCGTTTGCAGCGCCTCGGCCAGACCGCTCGCGTCCTCAAGAGCCAGCTTTGTGCCGGAGCCCACGGAGAAATGCGCGGTGTGCGCCGCATCGCCCATGAGCGCGATGTTGCCGTGGTGCCAGCGCTCGCAGGCGATGCGGGGGAAGTTGAGCCAAGCGGAGCCGCGCAGATGCCTGGCGTTACTCATCAAGCGCTGACCGTCGAGGTAGTTGGCGAACAGCATCTCGCAGGCAGCGACGCTGTCCCCCGCGCTCATCCGATCGAAGCCGAGCGCCCGCCAGGTCTCCTCGCGGCACTCGACGATGAAGGTCAAGGTGTCCTGATCGAAGCGGTAGGCGTGCGCCCAGATCCAGCCGTGCTCGGTCTCCTCGAAAATGAAGGTGAACGCGTCGAACGCCTTCTGCGTGCCGAGCCAGATGTACTTGTTCTTCCGGACCTCCACGCTCGGCCCGAAGACGGCGGCGAAGCGGTCCCTGGTCCGGCTGTTGGCGCCGTCGGCGGCGACGATCAGGTCGGCGTCGCGGTACGGCTCGAGGCTCTCGACCTCCGCCTCGAAATTCAGCTCGACGCCGAGCTCACGGGCGCGCCCCTGCAGGATGTTCAGCAGGCGTTTTCGCGCGATGCCGGCGAACCCGTGGCCGCCGGAACGGACGACCTGACCCTTGAAATGGACGGCGATGTCGTCCCAGTGGACGAAGTTGGCGGTGACCCTCTCTGCGCTCGGGCGGTCGTTTCGCCAGAGGGCCTCCAGGGTCGCATCGGAGAACACGACGCCCCAGCCGAAGGTGTCATCGGGCCGGTTGCGCTCGACCACGAGAACCTCGTGCGCCGGGTCGCGCCGCTTCATCGAGATCGCGAAGTAGAGCCCCGCCGGGCCGCCGCCGATGCAGACGATCTTCACGCAGCACCTGTCTGTCGCCCTGGCCAATTATTTTAGGCTTCAACTATCCCGCTTCAAGGACGTACCCGGACCGGCATCCCGGGAAGCCGGGGCACGGGCGCCGTGGTCAGCGCGGGAGGCGCGTCCGGGCGAGCAACGACTTCGCCGGCCGCTGCCAGATCTCACCGCGATCGAGGGACTTCTCGACATAGGCGGTATCGTCTTCGAGGCTGATCCTGGTCGCGAAGCCGCGGCTTTGAAAGGTGGCGAGCATCGGCCGGTTCTGCGGATGGGTCTCGGCGACCACCCGCTTCAGACCCCACCGGTGCGCCAGCTCGAGACAGTAGTCGAGCAGCAGTCCGCCGAGTCCCTTGCCCTGCCATGCATCGGCCACTATCACCGCGAACTCCGCCGTGTGATGATCCGTGTCCGCGACCAGCTGGGCCGCCCCGACGAGCGCGGCCGCGCCGTCGGCACCCGTCTCGGCGACGATGCCGATCTCCCGCTCGTAGTCGATGAAGCAGTACTGGACCGCCATCTGGTGGGTGCTCTTCTTGAAGAGCGAACGGAAACGGAAGCGGATCGCCTCGGGCGACGAGCTGGCGATCAGATCGTGCCGGGCAGCCTCGTCCTCGGGCCGGACGGCGCGAAGCGTCACCGTCGCGCCGTCCTTCAGCCGGCATCGCCGCGCGTACTCGTCGGGGTAGGGCCGGATGACGAGATGCGGGTGTGGATGATCGAGCGGAGCTGCGACCTCGTTATCGAGCAACCCCGCGACATCGAGGGCAACCACTTCGGCCGGCGAGACGAGCAGCGGATTGATCTCGAACTCCCGGATCTCGGGGTAGTCCGCGGCTAGGCAGGAGAAGCGGATGATGACTTCGATCAGCCGATCCAGGTCGACCTGCGGCTGCCCCCGGTAGCCTTGCAGGATCGGCCAGAGGCGTAGCGATTCGAGCATCCGGCGGGCGAGGCGCTCGTTCAGGGGCGGCAGACCCAAGGCGCGATCCTGCGTGAGATCCGTGGCCACGCCGCCACTGCCGACCATGATCACCGCGCCGAAGGTCGGATCCTTCTTGGCACCGAGGATCGGCTCGACGCTGCCCCGTTCTTTGACCATTCGTTGCACTGCCGCGCCCTTGATCTCGGCGAGGTGCCCGCGGGCAGCGGCCGACATGAGCAAGTGGTCGAAGGCCTCGTCCCCATTGTCCAGGTCGAGCGCGACGCCGCCGACGTCCACTTTGCGCAGGAGCTGCGGCGAGACGATCTTGAGGACGACGGGATAGCCGATCCGGGCCGCGATTTCCGCCGCTTCCCCAGCGGAGCGGGCGATCGAGCTGGCGACGAACGGGATCTCGTACGCTCTGAGCAGGGTCTGCGCCAGGGACACCGTCAGGGGGCCCGAACCCCGCCGCCCGAGGAGCGGCGCCAGCCTGCGGCGCAGCTTGTGTCGGTTCAGCCGGAACCGGACAGGGATCTCGCGTGGCGTCTCGCAGAGGCTCTCGAGGATGCGCGAATAGGAGACCAGGTGCATGAACGCGCGCACCGCCTGTTCCGACGTCGCATGGGTCGCGATCGCGGCATCGTTCAGACACTGGATGCCGGCGCGGACCCTCTCGCCCCCCATCCACGCGGCGAGGATCGGCTTTGCGGCCCGGCCGGCGACCTCGGTCACCGCCCGTGCGGTCGCGAGCGGATCGCCGCTCGCCTGGGCGGCGAAGACGATCAGGACCGCGTCGACCGCCGGATCGGCCAGCACGATCTCGGCCGCCTCGACGAACCGCTCCGGCAGGGCGTCGTCGAGCAGATCGACCGGATTGACGTGCGCTCCTGGCGGCAGGGCCGCGTTCAGCCGCGCGATCGTCTCGCGATCGAGCGTCGCGAGGACACCGCCGCGCACCAGCAGCGCATCGGTGGCGATGATGGCAGGACCGCCCGCGTTGGTCAGGATCGCCAGCCTCGGCCCCCTGGGCAGACGTCGCGACGCCAGGAGCTCGGCGACGTCGAAGACATCGTCGAGCTCGCTCGCGCGGACCACGCCCGCGCGCTCGAAGGCGGCCCCATAGACCGCGTCCTCGGCCACCATGGTGCCGGTGCGCGAGGCTGCAATCCTGGCGGACTCGCCGAAACGGCCGGCCTTGTAAGCGACGATCGGCTTGGTGCGGGCGAAGGCCCGTGCGGCCGACATGAACCGCCGGGCGTCACCGATCGATTGGACGTAGAGAATGATCGCGCGGGTGTGCGGCTCGCTGTTGAAGTAGTCGATGAGATCGCCAAAGACATCGAGCAAGTTGCCGATGGAAATGAACGCAGAAAAGCCGATGCCCTGCTCCGTCGCCCAGTCGACGATGGCGTTGCAGAGCCCTCGGGATTGCGAAATGAAGGCGATGTGGCCGGCCAGAGGCCGGCTCACGATGGCGCTGGCGTTCAGATTGGCATGTGGCGCGATGATACCGAGCGAATTGGGGCCGATGATCCGGAAGCCATCGAACTCGGCCGCGATCTGCCCAACTGCCCGCTCCATCAGGCGGCCGGCCTCGCCCACCTCGCGAAACCCCTCCGAGAAGATCACCGCGCCCGGGATGCCGGCCTCGCCGCACGCGCGCACCAGGTCGGGCACCGCCTCCGCGGTCCCGCAGATCAGGGCGAGATCGAGCGTGTCGGGTAGTCTTTGCAGGCTCGGGAAGGTCGGGATGCCCTGAATCGCCTCGCGGTCGGGGTCGACGGCATAGACGGTGCCTTGAAAGTCTCCGCCAAGGAGATTCTTCAATACGGTGTGGCCGAGACGGGAGGGCCCGGCCTCGGCGCCGATCAGCGCGATCCGGCGCGCTTTGAAGATCCTGTCCAGATTGCGCACGCTCATGGGTCTTGGTGCCGCGGGCGGCTATTGGCGCCCAGTCTAGGCCCGCGGCGCTCGCGTTGTCCAAGCCGGCTCGAGGTTCGTCGAAGCCTCCTGCTCCGGAGCCTGAGCGGTCGGCGACCCGGCGCGGCTGCTCTGGTCATGGCTCGAGGATGCGAGCAGTCGCCGGTCGAGGGCCACGCTCTTGATCAGCGCGAAGACCGGCCGGGGCGGCGCCAGTCCCAGCGCATCGACCGATTCGCGCGTAATGCGGGCGCGGAGCAGCGGCCCCCCGATGTCGACCGAGACCTCGGCGAAAGCGCCCGCCTCGACCTCGATCGCGGCGATCCGGCCGCTCAGCACGTTGCGGATGCTGATCTCCCGCGGCTTCCCGAGCGCGAGGGCGACGTCGCGGGCGCGCACCCGGATGCGCAGGCTCGAGCCCGCCGGGGCGGCGACCTCGGGCATGCGCAGCTGCTGACCGGCGATCTCCAGTACGGTCAGGGCATATTTGCGGTCGTGACCAAGCACGCGCGCGTCGAGCACCGAGCCCGCCTCGAACCGACCGGTCAAGGGGTGCAGATCGAGCCGCTGCATGATCTCCTCGATCGAGCCGACGGCCGCGACCTGGCCCTCCGACAGGAGGACCACCGAGCCCGCGACCCGGCTCAGCTCCTCGATCGAGTGGGTGACGTAGAGCACGGGGACCGCGGTCTCGGCGCGCAGGCGCTCGATGTAGGGGATGATCTCGGCCTTGCGCTTGAGATCGAGCGCCGAGAGCGGCTCGTCCATCATCAAAAGACGCGGCTGGGTAAGCAGCGCGCGCCCGATCGCCACGCGCTGACGCTCGCCGCCCGAGAGGCCCGCGGGCCGGCGATCGAGCAGCCGGCCGAGGTCGAGGAACCCGACCACCCGCTCGAAGGCCAGCTCGGGTCGGGCGGCCGGCGCGCGCTGCTCGGCGTAGCGCAGGTTGCCGCGCACCGTGAGGTGAGGGAAGAGGCCCGCATCCTGGAACACGAAGCCGACGCCCCGCCGGTGCGGTGGCAGGAAGATGCGCCGCCGGTCGTCCTGCCAGATCTCGCCGTCGAAGGCCAGACGGCCCCGGCTTCGATGCTGCAGGCCCGCGATCACCCGAAGCAGCGTGCTCTTGCCGTGACCCGAGGGACCGAACAGCCCGGTGATGCCCTCGAGCGGCAGGCCGGTGTCGACCGCGAGACGGAACCCCGGAAACTCCACCCGGCTCTGGATCTCGAGGCGAGGCATCCGGGCTAGCCAGCGTGCACCGGGAAGCGCCGGTTGACGATGTAGACCGTGAGCAGGACCAGGAAGGAGAACAGCAGCAGGCCGGCCGAGAGGCCGTGCGCCTCGCCATAGTTCAGGGTCTCGACGTCCTCGTAGATCGCGATCGAGACGACCTTGGTGACCCCCGGGATGTTGCCGCCGACCATCAGCACGACGCCGAACTCCCCCAGCGTGTGCGCGAAGCCGAGCACGATCGCAGTGATATAGCCGCGCGTCGCCATCGGCGAGGCCACGGTCAGGAAGGCATCGAGCGGTGAGGCGCGCAGTGTCGCGGCTGCCTCGAGCGGCCCGCGCCCGATTATCTCGAATGCGCCTTGGAGCGGCTGGACAACGAACGGCATCGAGTAGAGCACCGAAGCGACCACCAGTCCGGCGAAGGAGAAGGTCAAGGTGCGACCGGTCAGATCGACCCAGAGAGCGCCGACCGGGCTGCGCGGCCCCAGAAGCAGGAGAAGATAGAAGCCCAGCACGGTCGGCGGCAGCACGAGCGGCAGGGCGACGATCGACTCGACCAGCACCCGGGCGCGGGACGGCGTGAAGGCGAGCCACCAGGCCACCGGCGTGCCGATCAGCAACAGGAGCACTACTGTCGTGCCGGCCAGCTGGAAGGTGAGCCAGACCGGCGCGAGGTCGGGCATCACGAGATCCGGTCGACGCCGTAGCCGAAGCGCTCGATCACCTCGCGCGCCTCGGGCGTCTTGAGGAAGGCGAGGAAGGCGCGGGCCGCCTGGTTGTCGGCGCCGTGACCGAGCAGGATGGCATCCTGGCGGATCGGCTGGTAGAGCTCGAATGCCACGTCCCAGCGACTGCCAGGTTTTTGATTGCGCCCGCTCAGGACGTAGGACAGTGCCACGAAGCCAAGCTCGGCGTTGCCGCTCTCGACCATCTGGAAGGTCTGGCCAATGTTCTCGCCGCGCACGAGCTTGGGCTGCAGCTCATCCCACAGCCCGAGCTTCTCGAGGGTCTGCTGGGCGGCGACGCCGTAGGGGGCGAGCTCGGGGTTGGCGAGCGCGAGGAAGCGGAACTTGCCGGCACGGAGCGTCGCGGCGCCGTTCTTGGCGATCATGGCCGGGTCGGGGCTCCAGAGCGTCAGCCGGCCGATCGCGTAGGTGAACACGCTGCCCGCTTCGCCCTGACCTTCTTTCGCGAGTCGCTCGGGTCGCTCCTGATCGGCGGCGAGCAGCACGTCGAACGGCGCGCCATTGATGATCTGGGCGTACAGCTTGCCAGTCGAGCCGGTGACGATGGAGAGGCTGTGGCCGGCCTTCTCTCTGAACATCTTCGCCAGAGTCTCGACCGGCTCGGCGAAATTGGCGGCGACCGCGACCGTCACCTCGGCCGCCCGCGCGGCGGGAGCGGCAGCACCAGTTACCATGAGCGCGAGCAGGCCAAGCCCGACCACGCCTGCCGGCACCCGCGCCAGTCTCCCGACGACACGTCCCTCCATGCGGCCCTCCTCGATATGTTTCTAAGTACACTTCGACGAAATGTTCCTACGGATACATCGAGGCGTCAAGCCGTCAAGACGGTAGGAGCATCAATCGGGCGGGCTCGCGAGCACCTGGCGCAGGGCGGCCATCTCGGTCTCGACCGCCACCGCGGTCAGACGCTCCATGCGGCGGTAGCGCTCGAGCACCTCGCGGCCGAGCGCCGTGAGCCGCGCGCCGCCACCCCCGCCCGCGCCGCCCTTGGCGGTCTCGACCAGGGGCGACTGGAAGCACTGGTTCATGGTGCTGACGAGCAGCCAGGCGCGGCGGTAGCTCATGGCCATACGCCGGCCGGCGGCCGAAATCGACCCGGTCTCGGCGATCGCCTGCAGCAGGTCCGCCTTGCCGGGGCCGATCGCGATGTTCGGCTCGAGGACGATGCGCAGCCTGGCACCCGGAGTCCGATTGCTGGTTCTCATGGCGCCATCATGCGCCAACCACCCGGGCGGCCCAAGCGCCTAAAGCCGGAGGACGAGCTTTCGCCCCTCGTAGAAAGCCATGTCGGCGTGGCGCGGCGCCACACAGTCGCCGATAGCGTGAACCTCCCCGGCCGCTGCCTCCAAGCTCGTCGATCAGCGTGGTCTCAGAGCGGTTGCAGGTGGCGAGGATCAGGGCATCCGCCGGCAGGCGCCGCTCGCTGCCGTCGAGCAGATCGACCACCACCCCGCCGTCACCCTGCCATTGCCTGATCGCCCCCTCGGTGATCATAACGACGCCGAGCTGCTTCAGCTTCCGCCGCAAGGGCCGGGCGGCGGCGGTGCGCACCAGCTCGAAGCCGACCATGGGGTGCGGTGTGATCAAGGTGACTTCGTGGCCCTGCTCGGCCAGATGCCAGGCGGTGCCGCAGCCCTGCCAGTGGCCGATGTCATCGAGCAGCAGGACGCGGCGGCCGGGGCGACAGGCGCGGCTCATCACGTCCTGAACCGACCAGACGTTGCCACGCTCGATCCCCGGCAGACGCTCGAGGTGCGGCAGCGCGCGCTGGAACCCGGTCCCGGACGGCAGAGAGCCGGTCGCCAGGACGACGATCTCCACCTCGAACGCGGCGATCTCTTGGGCCCCGATCGGCGCATTCAGTCGGATAGTGACCTGCAGCCGCTCGAGCTGGCGCTCGTACCAGGCGATCAGATCGAGGATCTGACCGCGCCGCGGCTGCATGCCGGCTAGGCGGAACTGGCCGCCGAGCCGGGCCGCGGCCTCGGCGAGCGTCACCCGATGGCCGCGCTCGGCGGCGACCCGCGCCGCCTCGAGCCCGGCCGGCCCGCCGCCCACCACCAGGA
>JBKPDM010000219.1:0-15441 GCA_046727895.1 Pseudomonadota bacterium
GAGAGAGAGGGAGGCCGGGCGTCCTGGGTGTCGCCGTCAAGTGGGCTACTCCTGTGGCATCTGTGCACTTCGCATAAAGCCTTTGCGCCGGCAGGCTTTTTCGCCGTCGCGGCGATTCGACCGCTGATTTTGGGTCAAAAAAGCTGTCGAAAAGCGGCGATTCCAGCGTCTTTGAGCCGCAAGAGTGACGTGAAAGTGACGCAAAAATGCGCCACCTTGTCGCATCGGCGGTTGGACGACCCTTCGGGCACCTTTGGCTCGCTCCGGAAATTTCGAGCGGATTTTCATCAGCCCTCGCGGCGGTCGCACGGAGGAGCATTAACCGGACATTAACGCTTTGATGGTTAACGATATCTTCGGCGGGTCCATGGGACCGTAGGAATCCGTCACCGCGATCGCCAGGCTGCGAGGGGAGGTGGGCGGGACGAAAGGGGAAAGCCTGCGGAGAGTGCGGGAACCACGTCTGCGGATGATTGGCTCCGAGCCGGTGACGCTCGGCCTTTGGGGCGAAAGTCTGACCCGATCTACCTGGCCCGAGCGGCGATTCAGCTACTGATTTCGGGCCAAAAAGCTGTCGAACAGCGGCGATTTCAGCGTCTTTTCGGCCGCAAGAATGACGCAGAAAGGCGCCATCTGGCGCATTGGGCATCGGCTGAGTAGATCGGCCTCACGCGCCCCGATCGAGAGTCCTTCCTTCCATTCGTGGTTGATCCACATCGGGGCGCGGGTCTATAGCGGGCTGGTTTGGAGTCGTCAAATTGCCAGAGTGCATCGGAGGTCGGTTTGCCGGCGAACGTCACGGATCTGGAAAAGCGCCTGTGGGACGCCGCGGACGAGCTGCGCGCCAACTCCAAGCTCAAGGCCTCGGAATATGGCGAGCCGGTCCTCGGCCTGATCTTCCTGCGCCACGCAGACGCCCGCTTCACCGAGGCCGAGAAGCGGCTCCAAGGCAGCCGCAGCGGGCGGCGCCAGCAGGTCTCGAAATACGACTACCAGGCCGAGGGCGTGGTCTACGTGCCCGAGGAGGCGCGCTTCTCGCACCTCCTGCGCCTGCCCGAGGGCGAGGACCTGGGCCGTGCGATCAATGACGCGATGCGCCTGATCGAGGAGGCGAACGAGGACCTGAAGGGCGTCCTGCCGCGTACCTATGCCCGCCTCGAGACCAAGACCCTGGTCGAGCTCCTGAAGCTCATGGCCTCGATCCCGACCGACATCGAGGGCGACGCGTTCGGCAAGATCTACGAGTACTTCCTCGGCAAGTTCGCCATGGCCGAGGGCCAGAAGGGCGGCGAGTTCTTCACGCCCACCTCACTGGTCAGGCTGATCGTCGAGATCATCGAGCCCTGGCACGGCCGGATCTACGACCCGGCCTGCGGTTCGGGCGGCATGTTCGTGCAGTCCGCCCGCTTCGTCGAGGAGCACAAGAAGGACCCCGGCCGCGAGATCAGCATCTACGGCCAGGAGCGGGCCGAGAGCACGGTGCGGCTCTGCAACATGAACCTCGCGGTGCACGGGCTCGCGGGCGACATCCGCGAGGCCAACAGCTACTATGAGGACCTGCACACAGCGCCGGGCCGCTTCGACTACGTGATGGCCAATCCGCCCTTCAACGTGAACCGGGTCGACAAGGAGCGCCTCAAGGACGACCGTGCGCGCTTTCCCTTCGGCATGCCCACCGTGGACAACGCCAACTACCTCTGGATCCAGCTCTTCTACTCTTCGCTGAACGACAGCGGGCGCGCGGGCTTCGTCATGGCCAACTCGGCGGGCGACGCGCGCGGCTCCGAGCTCGAGATCCGAAAGCAGCTCCTCGCGTCCGGCGCGGTCGACGTGATCGTCGCGATCGGTTCCAACTTCTTTTACACCGTGACCCTACCCTGCACGCTCTGGTTCCTCGACCGCGAGAAGACCGAGACCGTGCGCGCCGATCAGGTGCTGTTCCTCGACGCCCGGCACATCTACCGCCAGCTCGACCGGGCGCACCGCGATTTTCTGCCCGAGCAGATCGAGTTTCTCGCCAACATTGTGCGCCTCTATCGGGACGAGGAACCGGAGAGCGCCAAGGGCAGCGACGCCCTGATGGCCGAGCATTTCCCGGATGGCGCCTATCGCGACGTGCTGGGCCTCTGCAAGCGCGTCACGCTGGACGACATCGAGGCGCAGGGCTGGAGCCTGAATCCTGGCCGCTATGTCGGCGTGGCCGCCCGTCTGCCGGACGAATTCGTGTTTGCCGACCGACTGGAGGAGCTGAACGAAAAGTTGGAGCAGCTCAACCTAGAGGCGCGAGAACTCGAGGAGCAAATTGCTCTAAATGTGGCGTCCATGTTGGATGAGAAGGCCGCATGAATACGTCGTCGCACGAACTCTCGATAGCCCAACTTGAGGACCAAGGGGCAATTCTGGAGATACAGGACGGCAATCACGGCGAAAGCCACCCAAAATCCTCAGAATACATTCCTGCTGGCATTCCGTTTGTCATGGCAAGCGATTTGAGGGAGGGATTCCTTGACCTTGAGACCTGCAAATTTCTCCCGAAGCAAAGGACAGACAGGCTTAGAATTGGTTTTGCTCGAACGGGCGACGTGCTTCTGAGCCACAAAGGCAGCGTTGGTCGCGTGGCCATTGTTCCTGAATTTAAACCTTACGTGATGCTGACGCCCCAGGTGACGTATTACCGAGTTGATGAGAGCAAACTTTCGTCTCATTACCTTGCCTATGCGTTCCGGGCACGAGAATTCCAGTCGCAGTTACAAACGATTTCAGCACAATCTACACGTCCTTATGTAAGTATCAGTACGCAACGGCACGCGAAGGTCCCAATCGTACCGCTTTGGCTCCAGCATAAAATCGCTTCAATTCTGTCGGCCTATGACGACCTGATCGAGAACAACACGCGGCGGATCGCGATCCTGGAGGAGATGGCGCAGGCGCTGTACCAGGAGTGGTACGTCCACTTCCGCTTCCCCGGCCACGAGCACGTGCCGCTCGCCCCTTCCCGCCTCGGCCCGATTCCCGAAGGGTGGGAGGTGTTGCCGTTTGGTCAGATCGCGCGGGTTCAGGGGAGGAGTTTCGACCCGGGTCAGTCGCCGTTGGAGATGTTCGCTCATTTCAGCTTCCCTGCATTCGATGCGGACCAGATGCCAGCGCTGGAGCAGGGCTCTGAGATTCTGAGCAATAAGCTTTACTTCGAGGTCCCTTGCGTCCTTCTCGCGAAGCTTAATCCGCGTATTTCAAGGATCTGGCCGGTCGTTGTTGCGCCGGATGCAAAGCCCATTTGCTCGACTGAATTCCTACCGTTGATGGCAGGTGACCCTTTCTCCCCGGCGTTGCTGGCTACCTTTTGCAGGACACCAGAGTTCGGCGGCGGGTTAAGGAGCATGGCGCTCGGCACGTCGACCTCGCACCAGCGCGTCAAGCCGCGAGATCTTGAAGCCGTGCCGGTCGTGGTCGCCTCCGAAGAACTACTTGCCCGCGCGGATCAACTGATTACCCCCGCTTGTGTTCTCGCAGAGAACCTACGGCGCCGGAATCAGAACCTCCGCAGCACGCGCGACTTGTTGCTGCCAAAGCTGATCTCGGGCGAGATCGATGTCTCGACCCTGGAGGCGCCGATCGCGGAGGCGGCCGACTGATGAGCGCTGCGCTCGGCGCGTACAGCCTCGGCTTTTCCGAGGACGCGTTGGTCGAGCAGCCGGCGATCGAGCTTTTCCGGCAGCTCGGGTGGGACGTGGCCGACCCGTTCGACCCGGTCTGGGGTCCGCGCGGCTCGCTTCAACGCGAGAGCGACCAAGAGGTCGTGCTGCACGCGCGTCTCCGTCCGGCGCTGGAGCGGCTCAACCCCGGCCTGCCGACCGATGCACTGGACGCCGCGACCGAGGAGCTGACTCGGGACCGGTCGACGCTTTCCGATGTCGCCGCCAACCAGGACGTCTACCGGCTGATCAAGGACGGGGTGAAGGTCAAGACGCGGGACGAGCGCGGCCGCGAGGAGGATGTGACCGTCCGCGTGATCGAATGGCGCGAGCCGGAGAATAACGACTTCTTCCTCGCCTCGCAGGTCTGGGTGCACGGCGAGATGTACCGGCGGCGGTGCGATCTCGTGGGTTTCGTCAACGGCCTGCCGCTGATGCTGGTCGAGCTTAAGGCGTCGCACACGCGCCTACAGGACGCCTACGACAAGAACCTTCGCGACTACCGGGACACGATCCCCAACCTGTTCTGGTACAACGGCGTCGTCATCCTCTCGAACGGGCGCGAGAGCCGGATCGGCTCGACGACGGCGACCTACGAGCACTTCGCCGAATGGAAGCGGGTCGACGATGAGAGGGAGATCCCGACCATCTCGCTCTCGACCATGCTGCGGGGCACCTGCCTTAAGGCGCGGCTGCTCGACATCGTCGAGAACTTTACGGTGTTCGAGGAGGGCAAGGGCGGGCTGATCAAGAAGGTCGGCAAGAACCATCAGGTGCTCGGCGTCAACCGATCGATCGAGGCGGTCCGCCAGATCCGGGCGAATCAGGGCCGGCTCGGCGTATTCTGGCATACCCAGGGCTCGGGCAAGAGTCTGTCAATGCTGTTCTTCGCACAGAAGGTGCTGCGCACACTGCCCGGCAACTGGACCTTCGTGATCGTCACGGACCGGGACGAGCTGGACGATCAGATCTACAAGACCTTCGCGGCCTGTGGCGCTGTGACCGAGAAGCATGCCCAGGCGACCAGCGGCGCGCATCTGCGGCAGCTCTTGACCGAGGATCACCGCTACGTCTTCACCCTGATCCAGAAGTTCGGCACGGCCAAGGGCGCGAGCTACCCCGAGCTGTCGAAGCGCTCGGACATCATCGTGATGACCGACGAGGCGCACCGCAGCCAGTACGACACGCTGGCGATGAACATGCGCAATGCATTGCCGAACGCCGCCTTCATCGGCTTCACCGGCACGCCGCTGATGGCGGGCGAGGAGAAGACGCGCGAGGTGTTCGGCGATTACGTCAGCATCTACAACTTCACCCAGAGCATCGAGGATGGGGCGACGGTCCCGCTCTACTACGAGAACCGGATTCCGGAGCTGCAGCTGACCAACGAGAACCTGAACGAGGACATGGAGCGGCTGCTCGAGGAGGCGGAGCTCGACGAGGCGCAGGAGGAGAAGCTCGAACGGGAGTTCAGCCGCGAGTACCACCTGATCACTCGTGAGGAGCGGCTGGAGAAGGTCGCCTCGGACCTCGTGCTGCACTTCCTCGGCCGCGGCTATCGCGGCAAGGCGATGGTGATCTGCATCGACAAGGCGACCGCGGTGCGGATGTGCGACAAGGTGCAGAAGCACTGGGCGGCGCACCGGGCGAAGCTCGAGGCGAGTCTCGCGAGGGCGAGCGGGGCGGAGCGGCAGGAGATCCAGCGCACGCTCGAGGAGATGGCCGAGACCGACATGGCGGTCGTGGTCTCGCAGTCGCAGAACGAGATCGCGGATCTTCGGGCCAAGGGGCTCGACATTCGCCCGCACCGGCGGCGCATGCAGAAGGAGGATCTGGAGACCAAATTCAAGGACGAGGACGACCCGCTTCGGATCGTGTTCCTCTGCGCCATGTGGATCACGGGCTTCGACGTGCCGGCCTGCTCGACGATCTACCTCGACAAGCCGATGCGCAATCACACGCTGATGCAGACCATCGCGCGGGCGAACCGGGTCGCGCGGGACAAGAACAACGGCCTGATCGTCGACTACGCGGGCGTGTTGCGCAGTCTGCAACGAGCGCTCGCGATCTACGGCAAGCCGTCGCCCGGCACGCCAGGCGAGGTCGACATGCCGATCCTGGACAAGGATGTGCTGGTCGAGCATCTGCGCGCGGCGATCGGTGAGGCGCTCGCCTTCTGCAAGGCGCACGACGTCGATCCGGAGGCGATCCTCGCGGCCGGGGGCCTCGATCGGGTGGCGCTGATCGGCGAAGCGGTCGAGCGGATCGTCACTAACGACGAGGAGAAGCGGCGCTTCATCGCGCTGGCGAGCAAGGTCGCGAAGATTTTCCAGGCGATCAAGCCGGACCAGCGCGCCGTCGAGCTGGCGCCGGTCTGCGTGGTGCTCGCCTACATCGCGAAGGAGATCCGCTCGCTCATGCCGGCCGCCGACATCAGCGAGGTCATGCGGGCGATCGAGCAGCTCCTGGACGAGTCGGTCGCGACCGAGGGCTACGTGATCCATGCCCAGGGAGCGCGGGACAAGGATCACCGGATCGATCTCAGCCGGATCGATTTCGAGGCCCTGCGCGCGCGCTTCGAGCAGGGGCGCAAGCGGACCGAGGCCGAGCGGCTCCGCAGCCTGATCGAGGCGAAGCTGAAGCCCATGGTCGAGCGCAACCGCGCGCGCATGGATTTCCTCGAGAAGTTCCAGAAGATGATCGAGGCCTACAACGCCGGCAGCCAGAACATCGAGCAGTTCTTCGAGGAGCTTCTGAAGTTCGCGCAGAGCCTCACCGAAGAAGAGCAGCGCGGTATCGCCGAGGGGCTGACCGAGGAGGAGCTGGCGCTATTCGATCTGCTGACCAAGCCCGAGCCCAAGCTCACGAAGAAAGAGGAGGCCGAGGTCAAGAGGGTGGTGCGCGAGCTGCTCGAGGTGCTGAAGGCCGAGAAGCTGGTGCTCGACTGGCGCAAGCACCAGCGCTCCAAGGCGGTCGTGCGCGCCTTCATCGAGCAGGAGCTCGACAAGCTGCCTCCCGCCTATGGCGACGACCTCTGGCGGCAGAAGTGCGAGCTCACCTTCCAGCACATCTTTGACGCCTATCCCGGCGAAGGCCGCAGCCTCTACGCTGCGGCCTGATCCGCAGCTTGCGATCGCGCTCTGCGCTGAGTGGCGGCCAACCATCAAGTCGCCGAGCGAAAAGCTGCCCTCGAATTGAATATTCCCGAACTTCCCGGTCGGATCACCAGCCGGGAGTTGTCTCAGTTTGGATTTTCCACCCTCAGCTTTCGTGTCGCCACGGCCTTTCGGGCAGCCGCCCTCTGCTTGCGGGTG
The DNA here is from genome assembly GCA_046727895.1 of Pseudomonadota bacterium. Lineage (GTDB taxonomy): Bacteria > Pseudomonadota > Alphaproteobacteria > Geminicoccales > Geminicoccaceae > DATAOG01. The sequence goes on from JBKPDM010000219.1 coordinate 7,007, forward strand.
AGGGCCGCCCTGGCCCCGGCATCCTTCTTCCTGGCCTGGTGGCTCGGCTTTCAGCGTCGCCGAGGCGCCGCGCGACGCGCAGGCCGCGCTTGGCCTCGGGCTGATGCGCGATGGCAACGGCCCGCGCGCACTCGAGACGCTGGTCCGCTATCGCGGCTCGGTGCTCGTCGAGCTGTTCCGCGCGCTCGCCTCGCCGCGCTCAAGCTGCGCCAGGCAGGAACCCACGCTCTGGCCGACGCCGGCCGGTCTGCCCGTCGCCGCCGCTCCCGGCAAACCCTCGCTGCCGCCCTGGCAATGTCACGGGCAAACCGTCGCGACAACCAAACGAACCCGAGAAAGCGCGCCAAAACAAGGCCTTGGCTTGCCGGCGTAGCTTGATCGGCGTCATCGAGCGCCGTCGAGCGTCCGGTCAGATTGAAGACGGCGGCGGGCAGGGGGCAATGGCTTGGATCTGTCTTGGAGGGAGGAGCGGCTTTCAGGAGTTCTGGAAACTGCGGCTGGTGGCGGGGAGCGCAGGGTTCTGTTCCGATGAACCCGCGGGCGCGGACGTGACCGCCGCCTGCCTGGCTCGTCCCTCGGGCGAACAGCCATGTTCCGGGTCTGCGGGTGCTGGCTTTTGCCAGCGCGGGGAAAAACCGCGCATGACCGCAGGCTCGGTTGCGCGGTTCAGAGTCGTGCGAGGGCCGTCGTCAGTGGCTCGAGATGTAGGCGTCGCGCAGGACCGCGCCATGGGCGCTCGCCGGGTGGCCGTCGCGATATCGTCGACAGCCGCTCGCCGTCGGTCTAGAACGTCGGCACTGGTTCTAGAAAGGACGCCCCGTGGCGCTCAGCCTCAAGGATGCCGAGACCGACCGTCTGGCGCGGGAGGTCGCCAAGCTCACCGGCGAGAGCCTGACCGAGGCGGTGCGCAAGGCGCTCGCCGAGCGCCTCGAGCGCGAGCGACGCAAGCGCGGCCGTGGCAAGAGCCTCGTCGAGCGCCTCAACGAGATCGCGCTGCACTGCGCCTCTCTGCCGGACTACGACACGCGCACACCCGAGGAGATCGTCGGCTATGACGACGAGGGCATGTGGTAATGGTGATCGACACCTCGGCCATCGTCGCCATTCTTCAGAATGAGCCGGAGCGGCCACGTTTCGTCCGGTTGATCGCCGCCGATGAGGTCCGGTTGCTTTCGGCGGTGAGCCGGGTCGAGTGCACCTGCGTGATCGAAGGCCGCAAGGGTGAAGCGGGACGCGCGGACCTCGAGCTGTTCTTGCGCGAGGCGGCGATCGAAATTGCTCCGGTCACCACGCACCAAGCCGAGATGGCGTGCGAGTTCTTCCGTCGCTTCGGCCGCGGCCGCCACCCCGCGGGTCTCAACATCGGCGACACGTTCGCCTATGCGCTCGCCGAGGCCACGGGCGAGCCGCTGCTGTTCAAAGGCGACGACTTCGCCAGAACCGACATCACGAGCGCTGCCTGACGCCGAAGCGTCAAGGCGCTGAGCCGAAGTGCTGCGCGAACTGGTACACCGTGCTGGGACGCTTGCAGAGCGAAGGCGTCCGCGGTGCAGATCTCGTCTCCGCTTGTTACAGCACGGTCACGTCCGCCTCCGCAGCTTCGCTGCTTCGGCTCGTCCATCGGACGATCAGCCCGTTCTCCGCCGCTTGTCCGAGCCGGGTGGGATCGGCGGGTGCCGGTCTGGCCCGCTTGGGAAATGCCGCGCAGGACCGCGCGGCTCAGAGCTCAGAGTCGTGCAAGGGCCGTCGTCAGTGGCTCGAGATGTAGGCGTCGCGCAGGACCGCGGCCTCGGTCTCCAGCTCGTCGAGCCGATGCTTCACGGCATCACCGATGCTGATCAGCCCCGAGAGCCGTCCCCCCTCGAGCACCGGCAGGTGACGGACCCGGTGGCGGGTCATCACGCCGAGCACCCGCGTCAGGCTGTCCTCGGGGCGGCAGGTGATCACGTCGCGGGTCATCACGTCGGCGACCTTGATCTCGGACGCTTCGGCCCGGTGCGCGGCAAAGGCATGGACGACATCGCGCTCCGAAATGATGCCCGCGAGCTTGCCGCCGTCGAGCACGACGAGCGCGCCGATCCGCTCGAGCCGGAGCCGTTGCGCCACGGTGGCCAGCGTCGCGGCGGGGTGCACCGTGGCGACCTCGTGACCCTTGACGGCCAGGACTGTTTCCACCTTCATCGGAGCCTCTCCCTCCTTCCTCGTGAAACTACCCGGCAAAAGGCAAGATATGGCGCAGCCAGGGCCCTGCCAAGGGTCGGCCCCCGCGACCCGTCCGGCCCGCCGAAGCACACAGACCTTCATGCGGAACTCTGCCACAGACGGGCACCCACGCGCCAGAGGTCCTGGCGCTGGCGTGGCACCGGCCATGCCTGCTATGAATTCGCGCTCTCGCACAGATGGCGCCCGCCACAAAGATGGCCTCTCGGAGGCATGCCGTGAAACCGCCAAGCCGCTCCGCACCGTGGTTGCTCGCTCTCCTGGTCCTGGCCGGGTGCGCGTCGACCAGCGTCAGCAACCGCGAGACCTACTCGGGCGCGAAGCTCGCCCGGCCCGATCGCATCATCGTCGACGACTTTGCCGCGACCCCAGCCGACGTCCCCGCCGACTCTACGGCCGCCTCCCAATCGGCTGGCGCCACGCCGCAGACGGCGAAGGACATCGAAGAGGGTCGCAAGCTGGGCGCCGAAGTGGCGAGGCAGCTGGTTGCGGATCTCCAGGGCATGGGACTTCCGGCCGTTGAGGGTGCGGGCCAGCCGCCGCCGCGGGTGGGCGACCTCGTGATCAAGGGCTCCTTCGTCACCGTCGACGAGGGCAGCGCCGGCGAGCGCGTCCTGCTCGGCTTCGGCTCCGGCGCCAGCGAGCTGAAGACGGTGGTCGAAGGCTACCAGATGACGGCAGAGGGTCTGCGCAAACTGGGCGGTGGCGAGGTGGCATCGGGGAGTAGCAAGACGCCGGGCATGGTCGTCCCGCTTGCGGTGGCCGCCGCGACCGCGAACCCGATCGGCCTGATCGTGGTCGGCGGGATGAAGGCGTACGGAGAGGCGTCGGGGTCCTCAACGGTCGAAGGCCGAGCGAAAGCGACCGCGGACGAGATCGCTGCCCAATTCAAGGTGGCCGCCCAGAAGCAGGGTTGGATCTAGATGCAGCGACGCATTCGCTTCGCTTGACCGGGCATCGCCGGACGCGCAACAAGGGCACGATGGAGTCTAACCCCGGTAGGTGACCCGATAGATCAGCCCGGCGCGGTCGTCCGAGATCAGGAGCGAGCCGTCGGGCAACTCCCCAAGGTCGACCGGGCGACCCCAGGCGCGGCCATCCGGCTGGAGCCAGCCATCGATGAAGACCTCCTTGGCGCTCGGCTGGCCGCGCTCGTCGAAGCGGACTCGCATGACGCGATAGCCGATCGGCTCGGTGCGGTTCCAGGAGCCGTGCTCGGCGACGAAGGCGTCGCCCCGATACCGGTCGGGAAACATCGAGCCCCGGTAGAACTCGATGCCGAGCGCGGCGACATGCGCCTCGAACTCGAGCGCAGGCGGCGTGGTCGGCTGGGGCGGCGACTGGTCGGCGAACTGCGGGTAGGGGATGCCCCGGCCGTAGACGTAGGGATAGCCGAAGTGCAGCCCAGGCTGCCGGGCGCCGTTCAGCTCGTCCGGCGGGACGAGGTCGCCCAAGAAGTCGCCGCCGTTGTCGGTGAAGAACAGCTCGCCGGTCGTCGGTTGCCAGTCGAAGCCGACCGAATTGCGCACGCCGCGGGCGAAGACCTCGAGGTCCTGCCCATCCGGGCGCAGGCGGATGATCGTGCCTTCGAAGCCACGCACCTCGCAGATGTTGCAGGGTGCGCCGATCGCGACGTACAGCCTGCCGTCGGGGCCGAAACCGGCGTAGCGCCAGCCGTGCTGACGAAAGTCGGGCAGGACGCCCGGGGGGACCACGACCTCGACCCTGCCCGAGCCGTCGAGCCGGATGATCCGATCCTGCTCGGCAACGAACAGTGCGCCATCATCGGCGAGCGCGATCCCGTTCGGGACGTTGAGCCCGCCCGCGACCTTGACGACCCCGTTGGCGATCCCGTCGCGCTCGGGATCGAGCACGGCGAAGATTTCGCTGCCTCGGGTCGAGGCGTAGATCCTGGCGCCGTCGTCGGCGACCCGCAGCGAGCGCGCGCCCGGAACCTTGGCGAAGACCGCGATGGCAAAGCCGGCCGGAAGGTTCAGTCGCTCGAGCCGCGGCTCTGGCGCAGCCTGCTGCGTGGCGCCCTGGCAGGCCGTGAGGCATAGCGCCAGGATGAGGCCGATCGGGCGACCAGAGCCAGGCGGCATGGGATCAAAGGTAGGCCGCAGGGGACATCAAGGCGCGTCGCGAGACCGCCCGAGATGCCAATGCCGGTCCCGAATCCGCCCCAGCCCGCGCGGCACATCCTTGACCATCGTCCAGATCTGATCCACGCCCCGCATCCGCTCAAAGCCCAGCATCGGCCGGCCGCGCGCCGATCCTACCAGATCGCGCCGCGCCGTGCGACCTCTTCGCGGCGGCGCTCGAGGTCCTCGCTGGGTGATGACGTGTCGTCGGCGGAGCGGTCGGCGCAGCTGTCAGTTGCCGACAGGGACGAGCTGAGACAGACTAGGCCTGCGTGACCAATGGGCTGTCAAATCGGCCCGAACAGAGGGGGGCAGATCCCAATGCGCAGCGCAGTCCTGGGTGCGGTTTCCGTGCTGACCTTCGCCGGCGTCGTCGCCGCGGGCGGCCCGGCGATTGCCGATCAGGTGCTCGACGAGGCCAAGGCGGCGGTCGTCAAGGTCGCCGGTCCGCAGACGACCTGGAACGGCCCGACCTCCTCGCCCAAGCCCGAGCCCGGCAAGCACATCGCCTATCTCTCGACCGACGAGCAGAACGACGCCTCGCGCGAGTGGGGCCAGGCGATCAAGGAGGCGGGCGAGAAGGTCGGCTGGCAGGTCACGATCATCGACGGCCGGGGCAGCCCGGTCACCTGGATCTCGGGCATGAACCAGGCGATCGCGCTCAAAGTCGACGGCATCGTCACCACCGCCGATGTCGCGAGCCTGCAGGAGCCGGTCAAGGAGGCGCTCGCCAAGGGCATCGTGATGCTCGGCATCCACGGGACGGCCTTCCCCGGGCCGGACAAGAAGCTCGGCCTCTACTACAACATCCAGCAGGACCCGCGCGACATCGGCCGCGCCCAGGCCGACTGGATCATCGCGCATTCCGACGGCAAGGCGCGCGTCGTGGTCACGACGCACTGCGAGTACGCGATCGCCTGCGCCAAGGCGAACGCAACCAAGGATCGGCTGGAGCAGTGCCAGGGCTGCAAGGTGCTCGAGTTCCACAACTCGCCGATCGTCGAGGTCTCGCAGCGCATGCCGGAGGCGATCACCAGGTGGGTGCAGGAGTACGGCACGCCGCTCTACGTTACCGCGGTCGCCGACTACACGCTCGACTACATGGTGCCGGCGCTGCGCGCGGGCGGGGTCGATCCGAAGGACGTGATCCTGGTCGGGGCCGACGGCAACAAGTCGGCCTATCAACGCATCCGGGCGGGCGATCAGTACCAGCTGGTCACCGCCTCGGAGCCCTACAAGCTCGAGGGCTACCAGGCGATCGATGAGTTCAATCGCGCCTTCCACGGGCAGCCGCCGAGCGGCTGGGTGCAGACGCCCTATCTGGTCACGCCCGAGAATATCAATGCCGAGGGCGGCGACCGCAACACCTTCATCCCGAGCAACAACTTCGAGCAGCACTATCTCGAGCTCTGGGGCGTGAAGTAGAGCAGGGCGGTCGGGGGCGGAGCGTCCGCGCGCAGGCCTCCGCCCCGCGCCCCTGAAGGCCGATCCCCGCTGTGACGGCACCGCCGACGCCGCTGCTCGAGATTCGCGGGCTCAGCAAGCGCTTCACGGGCACGCTGGCGCTCGACGATGTCGACTTCGAGGTCGAGCGCGGCGAGGTGCACGCGCTGCTCGGTGAGAACGGCGCCGGCAAGTCGACCCTGATCAAGATCCTCGCGGGCGTCTACCCGCCTGAGGGCGGCGCGATCCGCCTGCAGGGCCGGCCGGTCGACCCGCTCGCCGAGCAGCTGCCGATCGTCTTCATCCACCAGGATCTCGGCCTGGTCGACACCATGAGCGTCGCCGAGAACATCGCCGTGGTCACCGGCTATCCGCGGCGAAAAGGGCTGATCTCCTGGCAGGCCGCGCGCGTGCGCGCCGCCGAGGCGCTGGCTGCAATGGGCAGCGACGTCGACCCCGAGGCGCGGGTCGGCGATCTGTCGGCGGCCGAGAAGTCGATCGTCGCGATCGCCCGCTCGCTGGCCGTGAAGGCCGACCTCCTGGTGCTCGACGAGCCGACCGCGGCGCTGCCCGAGGCCGACGTCGCGCGCCTGCTCGCCGTCCTGAGGCGGCTGCGCGCAAGCGGCATGGGCATCGTCTACGTCACGCACCGCCTGGACGAAGTGTTCCGGATCGCCGATCGGGTCACGGTGCTGCGCGACGGTCGCAAGGTCGCGACCGATCGGGTCGCCGACACCACGTCGGCAGACCTCGTGCTCAAGATCGTGGGCCGCCCGCTCGAGGAGCTGTTCGTCGAGCTTGCGAAGAGCGGCGGGCGGAGCGTGCTCGAGCTCGACGAGCTGGTCGCCCGCGGCGTCGGCCCGGTTTCGCTCCGGCTCAAAGCGGGCGAGATCCTGGGTCTGGTCGGGCTGCGCGGCGCCGGCCACGACGTCGTCGGGCGGGCGGTGTTCGGCGACCGGCGGATCGAAAGCGGCAAGCTCACTCTCGATGGCGCACCCTATCGCCCGACAAGCCCGCTCGATGCCATGCGGCGTGGCGTCGGCTTCGTCACCAGCAAGCGGCGCGAGGAAGCCATGGCGCCCGGGCTCACGGTGCTCGAGAACGTCTTCCTCAACCCGACGAGCCGCGGCACGAGCCTGATGCAGCTGCTTCGTCCCGGACCGGAGGACCTCGAATGCCGGCGCGTCCTCGAGCGGTTCCGGGTACGCCCGCCCGAGCCCGAGCGGGTCATCGCGACCCTCTCCGGCGGCAATCAGCAGAAGGTCATCCTCGCCCGCTGGCTGGAGGCAGGCGCCCGCCTCCTGGTGCTCGAGGACCCGACCTTCGGGGTCGACGTAGGCTCGAAGTCGGAGACCTACCATCTCCTCCAGGCCGCTCTCGAACGCGGCCTCGCGGTGCTGCTGATCTCCTCCGACTTCGAGGAGGTGGCCGGGATCTGCCATCGCGCCCTGGTGTTCGATCGCGGTCGGGTCGTCGAGGAAGTCGCCCGTGACAAGCTCGCGATCGCGCATCTGACGGCGCTCGCGACCGGCGGCCTGGCAAGCGCGAGGATCGACCGATGAGCGCGACGCCCGCATCCGGCGCCAGGTCGACCGTCTCCTTCGCCCGCGTCCTCTCGGTCTGGGGGCTCCTGATCCTGCTGGTTTTTCTGATTCTGCTGTTCTCGATCCTCAAGCCCGACACCTTCCTCACCGCCTTCACCTTCCAGTCGCTGGTCAACAACCGCTCGATCAACGCGCTGGTCTCGCTCGCGGTCATGATTCCACTCGCCGCCAATCAGTTCGACCTCTCGGTCGCCTCGATCCTCGGCATCGCCCAGGTTCTGGCCAATGGCCTTCAGACGCAGCAGGGCTGGCCCTGGCCGGCCGCCTGCGCGGCGGTGCTCCTGCTCGGCGGGCTGGTCGGGCTGATCAACGGCCTCCTGGTGACCCGGGTCCGGATCAACTCCTTCATCGCGACCCTCGGCTCGGGCTCGGTGCTGCTCGGCCTCAACCAATGGTACACGGGCGGCCGACAGGTGGTCGGCACGCTGCCGTCCGGGTTCGTCGCCATCTCGGGCAAGATTCTGGGCGTGCCGGCGCCGGTGCTCTATGTCCTGGTGATCGCGCTGGTGCTCTGGATCGTCATGGAGTACCTGCCGCTCGGCCGCTTCCTCTACGTGCTCGGCGACAATCCGCGGGCGGCCGAGCTGAACGGCATCTCGGCCCGGCTCTACGTCACACTCGCCTTCATGGCCTCGGGCGTGATCGCGGCCTTTGCGGGCCTGGTGCTCCAGGCGCAGCTGCTGGTCGGCCAGAGCACGGTCGGCCAGGAGCTGATGCTGCCGGCGTTCACCGGCGCGCTGCTCGGCGCCACCTCGGTGCGCCCCGGGCGGGCGAATGTCTGGGGCACCGTGCTGGCGGTCGCGGTGCTCGCCGTGGCCGTGGCCGGACTGAACCAGCTCGGCGCCCCGTTCTTCGTCGAGCCGGTGTTCAACGGCCTGATGCTGATCATCGCGGTCGGCCTCGCGGTCGCGGCCCATCGCCGGCGCGAGCGCAGCATCGAGGCCGCGGCGACGCCGGCGCGGGCCCGGCCCCCCGATCGCGCCACCGCCCGCCCGGCCGAATGAACCGGAGAGGAGCCATGCCCGAC
>JBKPDM010000220.1:0-7613 GCA_046727895.1 Pseudomonadota bacterium
ATGCCCTGATCGGGGTAGATGAACAGCCATTTCCAGTCGAGCGCCACGACGTCCACCCGGAGCGGGTCGGCTCGCGCAGGAATCGGCGCCCGCGGATCCAGCTGATGCGAGCCGATCCAGATCACCCCGCCGAGCAGCATCACGGTCAGCGCCGGGATTGACCAGAGGACGAACTCGATACGCCCTTCATAGGCCAGATCCGGGCTGCGGCCGGCGCGGGGATTGGACGACCTGTACCACCAGGCGAACGCCAGGGTCGCCAGGATCACGGGAACCACGACCACGAGCATGATCGCCGTGGCGTTGATCAGGAGCAGCCGCTGCGCCGCCGCGATCGGCCCCCCCGGATCCAACACGCCGGCCGGCTCACAGGACGCGAGGAGCGTAGCGGCGCCTACAACCGACCAGCGAAGCAGGCCGGAACGCCGAAGCTCGTGCTGCGGACTGGCTGTTCTGCTCATTGACGGAACCAGCCCCTCTCCCTCGCGTCCAGAAATCGTCGCAGTGCCGTGTCCAAGCTGCACTGGGTCCGCGGCGGTAAGCCAGTAAAATTCGGTTAAAATCGAGGAGAATGCTCTCCCGTCCTGTCGGTGACCGCATCCGAATTAGCGCCAAAGGTTGGTCCGGGCGAGGTCGACGATCTCATCGCCGCGGCCGCTGATCAGGGCCTTGACCATGTAGAGCGTGAAGCCCTTGGCCATCTCGAGCGTGATCGAAGGCGGCATCGCGAGCTCGGTCCGGTTGACGACCGCATCGACCAGGACGGGTCCGTCATGGGCCAACGCAGCCGCAATCCCCTCAGCCACCTCGGCCGGATCTTCGAGCCGGATCCCGCGCATGCCGACGGCTTCCGCCATCGCCGCGAAGTTCGGATTGTGGAGGTCGGTCCCGAACGTGAGAAACCCGGTGGATTTCTGCTCGAGCTCGATGAACCCGAGCGCGCCGTTGTTGAACACCACGACCTTCAACGGAAGACGGTGCTGCGCCAGGGTGAGAAAGTCGCCCATCAGCATGGTGAAGCCGCCATCGCCCGAGAGCGAGACCACCTGCCGGCCGGGGAAGGCGGCCTGGGCCCCGATGCCCTGCGCCATCGCGTTCGCCATCGAGCCGTGCCAGAACGAGCCGAGCAGCCGCCGCTTACCGTTCATCGCCAGATAGCGTGCGGCCCACACCGTCGGCAGGCCCACGTCGCAGATGAAGACGGCGTCCTCCGCCGCATGGTCGCTGATCGCCTTGGCGACCTGCTGGGGGTGGATCAGCCGCTTGCCGGGCGTGCCGGCGGCCAGATCGTCCAGCGCCTCGCGCGCCTTTGCGTAATGCTGCCGCGCCTGGGCGAGATGCGTGCCGTCGCGCTTCTGGTCAAGCAGCGGCAGCAGCGCCGCGAGCGTCGCGCGGACGTCACCGACGACGCCGAGATCGACGGCGGCGCGGCGCCCGATGTTCTCCGCCCGGAGATCGACCTGCGCGATGCGGACGCCTGCTCCCTCAGGATAGAACTGGCGATAGGGGAAGTCGGTTCCGAGCATCAGCAGGACGTCGCAGTCGCGCATCGCGTAGTAGCCGGACGAGAAGCCGATCAGCCCGGTCATGCCGACGTCGTAGGGGTTGTCCCACTCGACATGCTCCTTGCCGCGCAGCGCGTGGACCATCGGCGCCTGGAGGCGCTCGCCCAACGCCAGAAGCTCGTCGTGGGCGCCGGCACATCCCGAGCCGCACAGGATCGTCACGGCACCGTCGCCGTTCAGCAGCGCCGCGAGACGCTCGAGATCGCGGCGCGCGGGCGTCACCACCGGTGCCGCCGGCAGCAGCCCGTCGACCTTGGCCGGCGGCGCATCGCTGGCGGGCTGCAGCGCCACGTCACCGGGCAGCACCAGCACCGACACACCCCGCCTGCCGACCGCCTCGCGGATCGCGACCTGGAGCGCGCGCGGCATCTGGTTGGCGCCGGACACGAGCTCGCAATACTGGCTGCACTCCTGGAACAGCGTCTGCGGATGGGTTTCCTGAAAATAGCCGCTGCCGATCTCGGCCGAGGGGATCTGCGCAGCGATGCCGAGCACGGGGACGCGGGAGCGGTGACAGTCGAACAGGCCGTTGATGAGGTGCAGGTTGCCCGGCCCGCAGCTGCCCGCGCAAACCGCGAGCTCACCCGTCAGATGCGCCTCGGCGCCCGCCGCGAACGCGGCGACCTCCTCGTGCCTGACGTGCACCCACCCGATCTTCCCCTGCCGGCGGACGGCGTCGGTCAGCCCGTTCAGGCTGTCGCCGACGATGCCGTAGATCCGCTTGACGCCTGCCGCGGCGAGCGTCTCGGCGAACTGGTCTGCAACGGTCTTCGTCATTAGACGTTCTCCAGGAAGGGGTGCTGATCACGCCGACTGAGAAGTCATGCTTGATCTTCTTGCCGTTGCGTGCATCCGCTATTTTCGGGACGTCGCTCGACTGGACCTGTCGCTCGTCGGGCTTGATGCGTGCGACGCCCGGTTCGACGCCATGCCGCTCTTTCCTACCCTCTTCTGAGGCCCTCATGTTGCTTGACGCCGACGCTGGGCTCGATCGACCCGATCAGCTCTGATCTGGTGAGGAATGAGCCGCGCGGGACATGAGCTTGCTACGCACCATCGCGCGGCAAGCCGAGTTAAGTTTGGTGAAGCTAGGTAAAGCGTGGTAACGGCGCGCTTCAGCTGAGCAGCAGGCCGGACACGCGCTGGCGCGCGCGGGCCCACGATGGGGGTCCCATGCAGCCGAGGCCGATGGCGGACACCTGCGGGCGCCACTGCCATGCTGGCGCAGCTTCATTTTTGCTCCATCTCCAACGGATTTGGGCTCGATGCCCCGGCTGCAGGCATCGAGCGCTGGACGACGCCTCGTAAGACCGGGGCCAAGCGATGGCTACGGCGGCTCGCCCCGCGAGCCAAGTGACGTCGGGAGACGCTCAGGAAATTCCGGTGAAGCGCGAGTTCGTCGCAGCGCCTCGCTACGGCGAGCTGGGCTGGATCGAAGGCAGGGTGAACTGGAAGGTGACTCCCGGGCCGTCATTTGACGAAGCCCACACCTGTCCCCCGTGAGCTTCGATGATCGAACGGCAGATCGACAGCCCCATGCCCATTCCGTCGGCCTTTGTGGTGAAGAATGTGTCGAACACCTGGCTCATCTTTTCGGGGGCGATGCCGATCCCGGAGTCCCGCACGGCGACGAGAATCTGGTCGGCCTCCTGCCGTGACCGGATCAGCAGCTCCCGCGGGCAGTCGATGACCGTCGCCATCGCTTGAATCCCGTTGATCACCAGATTGATCAACACCTGCTGCAGCTGGACCTGATCCCCGAGCACCGGAGGCAGTCCCGAGGCTAGCTCCCGCAGCAGCGAGATCCGATGGCTCGACACTTCGTGCCGGACCAACAGGATAACTTCATCGATGACGTCGTTCAGGTTCAGCCGCACCTTCTTTGTGTCGGACTGCCTGGCAAGTGCACGGATGCGCCGGATCACCTCGCTCGCGCGATCGGCGTCGACGATGATGCGGGTTACGGCGCCACGTGCTTCGTCGAGAGACGGCACGTCGCGCCCTAACCAGCGCAGGCAGGCTTGGCCGTTGGTGACGATGGCGGCGAGCGGCTGGTTCACTTCGTGCGCGATCGATGTGGTAAGCTCCCCGAGCGCGGTCATGCGGCTGGCTTGCGCAAGCTCCGACTGCGCGCGGTGCAGCGCCGCGTCGGCTTCTCGAGCCGCGGTCACGTCAATCAGGGCGCGCAGCGCACGGCGCGCCGACACATCGCGGACCGCATGCGATACGGCGTGCACATACTTGATAGATCCCTCGGGCATAACGAGACGGATGTCGAGCGCGTCGTCGGGCTCGCCCCGGTTCGCAGGCTCGATCCAACGTCGCGCCAACCAGATGTCGTCCGGATGAACCCGCTGCATCAGGAGTTCGAGCGTCGGCTCGGTCAAAGGATCATACCCGAAGATGCGAGCACCTTCGGCCGACCAGAACACCTCTCCCGTAGCGGCGTCGTAGCCAATGCTGCCGGTATGAGTCAGCTCCTGCGTTTCCGCCAGCAGCGCTTCGCTGCGGCGCAGAGCGTCCTCGGCCCGCTTGAGGTCCTCGATATCGGTAGCGGCCGAATATCGTTTGACGACTTGCCCGCTCGCGTCCCGCAAGCCCACGTTGCGGGATAGGAACCACCGGTACTCGCCGTCGATGCGGCGCACACGCGCCTCAACCTCATAGGGCTCGCCGCTGGCCAACGACCGCTGCCGCTTCTCCATAACACCTGGCAAATCCTCCGGGTGTACGACAGTGGACCAGTCCGAGAGCAGATCCTGCTCCGAGAAGCCCTGCTCGATCCAGCGCGCATTGACGAATTCCGTGGTGCCATCCGGCGTCGCGCGGGCGACCAATGCCGGGATCGTGTCGATCGTGCGCCGCAGCTCTTGCTCGGCGGCGCTCAGTCGCTGCTCGGCCGCCTTGCGCTCGGTGATATCGGTGGCGGCCGCATATCGTTTGACGACTTGCCCCCTCGCGTCCCGCAAGAAGTGGGTGCGGATTAGGAACCACCGGTACTCGCCGTCGATGCGGCGCAGACGCGCCTCAATCTCTAAGGGCTCGCCGCTGGCCAACGACCGCTGCCGCTTCTCTATAAGACCTGGCAAATCCTCTGGGTGTACGACGGTGGACCAGTCCGAGAGCAGATCCTGCTCCGAGAAGCCCTCCTCGATCCAGCGCGCATTGAAGAAAACCGGGGTGCCATCCGGCGTCGTGCTGTAGACCAATGCCGGAATCGTGTCGATCGTGCGCCGCAGCTCTTGCTCGGCGGCCTTCAGTCGCTGCTCCGCCGCTTTGCGCTCGGTGTTGTCGTTGTTGGTCTCCATGATCGCGACGGGACGTGCCCGCTGGTCCCGCTGCAACGACCACCGACTGTCCACGACGACCTGGGCCCCGTCTCGCTTGGTGTGGACAAGCTCGCCTTCCCAGCGGCCAGTCCGGTGCAGCTCTGCGATGATCTCCTCGAGCGGGCCGGGAAAGATCGTCTGCAAGAGCTGGTGCGAGACCTTGCCGAGCGCTTCCTCCCTCGGCCATCCGTACAGTTCCTCGGCGCCGCGATTCCAGTAGGTGATCAGGTCCTTCATGTCGAACACGAAGATCGAGTCGTGCGTGAGATCGAGCAGTCGGGCCTGTCCCAGCAGCCCCATGCTTGCTGTCTGGTTTTTCAACGCAAGGAAAGCGGTGATCGCGATGGCCGCTACGCTCATGACGCACCGGCCGAGAGCCGTTGTCATCGTGAGTCCATGCGCCATGAGGTAGGCCACCACCGTCGCCGTCAGGCATCCCGCGGAAACCAGAAGGAGCCCGCGCCGGTCCAGAAACTTGGCGGCCATCAACACGACCACGACGTAGAGCACCGCCACGGCCATGTCCAAGGGGGTGAAGGCATCGACGACGAAGATCGTGACGGCAAGCGCCGCTGCGGCGAGGGGATGCAGCGGCGAGCTGTTGGGTGTCGGAGAAGAGAGCTCCTGTTTCATCCAGAGGGGTTTCGCCTTCGCACCGCGCGCCTCGCGAAAACACCGCTGCCCGTCGGACTTGGTCCGGGCGCCGCAGTCTGCCACTGCACGATCCAATCGGACGCTAACGCAATCTTAGAGCGTCGCGACGGCCTCCAGATAGGTTGTGCCCTGCGGCCGTCAGGATACGCCGCGATGCAACCTGCAGACGCGCGAAGCGCCGCAGCATCTCTATTGGCCTCGCGGATCGGAAATGTCGATGACGATCTCGCCGCGGGCCTCGCTGGAAGCGAGGTGCCGGTAAGCATCCGGCGCGGTCTCGAGCGTGAACCGGGCGACATCGATGAAGGGTCTCAGGCGGCCGGCCTCCACGAGTTCCCGCGATCTCGTGGAGCGTGCGGCCGTGGCCCTCGCGCCCTATCACAGCGGAACCCGACCCGCCTCGACCTTTACGCGGAATAGCGCGTAGGGCTTCTCGCGCAGATCCTTTCCTTGGTCGACCTGGGGCTGGCGGTGCAGCTGACTGGCGATGAAATACGGGTACCCATCCGGGGCGACGGACAGGGCGTCCGTCCACAGAATCCGCGCATCGTGAGCAATCGTCTTCCATTCGCCGTCGGTCTGGCGCTGGCGGATGCAATTGGTGCCGCCGATCTTGCGCACGCGCTTCGCGGTGGCGTAGGTCGTGGCCGGGATCTGTGCGCTCTGCTCGTCCAGGAGCAGGTGATAGTCGCGAAAATGCGGCCCCGAGACGGGCCAGCGCAAGCTCTCGGCCTTGAAGTGCAGGCGAACCTGTCGGCGAGCAGGGATGGTCAGGGCGGCCACCATGTTGCCGCCGACGCTGTCACCGGCAATCGCGAGGCGCGACGCGTCGACGTTGAACTCGTCGGCACGCTCGGCCGAGGCCGAGTGAGGTCCGGTCAATCCGGGTTAATTGTGGTGAAACGAACATCGGCCGTTCGCCGCGGTGCGAGGTCCGTCTTGGCGGGAGTCGAGAATCTCGACCACCCGCTCGAGCGGGTCTATACGCCCAAGTCCGATGGCATCGGCATGGGGCTGACGATCGGTCGTCCGATTATCGAGATTCACCAGGGGCAATCGTGGGCGACACTGACGCACCCGAAGGCGCCGTCTTTCAGTTTCAGACTGCCGGTTGACGGAGAGGAGGCGTCACCCTCGCAGCGCAAGCGCGATCCTCCTCCAAGGTGTTTCATGAGCGAGGAGCAGCCCGTCGTCTTCGTGGTCGACGACGATCCGTCGGTTCGAGAGGCCCTTGCGAGCCTGTTGCGCTCGGTCGGCTTGGAAGTGCAGTCGTTCGGGTCAACCCAGGAGTTTCTCCAGAGCAAGCGACCCGACGCGCCCGGCTGCCTTGTGCTGGATGTCCGATTGCCCGGGCGCAGCGGACTGGATTTCCAGCGGGAGCTGGCCGAGTCCGGCATTTATCTGCCGATCGTGTTCATCACCGGCCACGGCGACATCCCGATGTCCGTGCGCGCGATGAAGGCTGGAGCGATCGAGTTCCTGACCAAACCGTTCCACGATCAGGAGCTGCTCGATGCGGTTCAGCTGGGGATCGAGCAGGATCGGGCCCGACGCCGGGACGCGGCGGCCCTTGCGGCACTGCGGCAGCGCTTCGATACCTTGACGCCGCGCGAACGCGAGATCATGGCGCTCGTCGCGGCCGGACGGCTGAACAAACAGATCGCCGCCGACCTCGGCGTGAGCGAGATCACAGTGAAGGTCCACCGTGGCCAGGTGATGCGCAAGATGCACGCGAAGTCGTTGGCCGCGCTGGTGCGCATGGCCGACCAGCTCAAAGTCAGCCCCGAGGGCAAGGGCGCCTAAACCCTAGTATAGGTCGTCCTGATCGTTCAGTTCATCAGTCTTTCCACACGTCTGAGCCAGCCGTACCCACGTGCAATGGTTTCGGCTCGGGCGCGGGGCTAGTTAGTTTCGCCACAGAAGGCGAAGGCCGGGATGTCGAACAAGTCTGTGATTGCCATCGTCGACGACGATGCGTCCGTGCGCGAGGCCATGATGAGCTTGATGAGAGCGCTGGGGTTCCTTGCCGAGGCGTTCCCGTGCGCCGAGGACTTTCTGAAGTCGG
>JBKPDM010000221.1:0-4069 GCA_046727895.1 Pseudomonadota bacterium
GAGGAGAAGCGCGTCGTCCAGGTAGGCCTGGATCTTCGGCCCTTTCGCGACGACCCTGATCTTGTGCCACTCGCCCAGCTTGGGCTCGGTCACCCGCGCGGACGCGATCGTGCTGCGCTTGCCGTTGACGATCGCGTACAGCCGAAAGTTGTTCTCGAGAGCATTGGCGCGGACGAGCAGGTAGTTATTCCCGTCTCTCGCCCGCAGAATGACGCCGCCGCTCGCGTCCTCCTTGCCTGACACCGGCCGGAACCGCACGGCGACGTCGAGATCATTGAATTTCTGGTCCTCGAGAATCGCCACCGCCCAGGGCTGAGTCTCGACGACCTGGGCCAGCACCTGGCGGCCTCCCGACTGGCGCCGGGTCCACTGGCCGGTCACGAACTTCCACTTGGGGTTGTCCTTGCCGAGGTCGTCTTTCATGCTGGTCTTCTCCGGTGACGTGATGGCGAGACGCGGACCATCGGTGGCGGCGTCGATCCGGGCGACGCCCAGCGCGATCAGCGAGATAAGCGCGAGTGCGATCTTCGTGCGAGGCTGCCTTAGCTTAGTGTTCATTCTGTTGCCTATGTGGAACTATTGTTGCATACGTGTCAAGGCCTAATTCGGCTTCCCGTCCAGCGGACCCTCCGAGGGCCTTGGGCTGGCCCTTGACCTGCCGCATACACTTGAAATTGTGAGGGTCTGGTCGACTTGGCGCGCGCGCTCCACGGCATGCATCCTGGTCGTTCTTGCGTGTGTGGCAGGCGGGACGAGCTCGGCCTCAGAATCTCTCGCCGCGCTGGAGATTGCCCCGATCAGGGGACTCATCAGTGCGCCTCGAGCCGGACACGCATTCAAAAACCTCGATCCGGCTTACAAGCGAGCGTCCTATTACGAGCGGCTGCATTCCCTGATCATCGGCGGCACCTGGCTCTTTCCAGAGTCGCGGGTGGCGCCGCTGGCGTCGGTCGCGCCCGATCTGCCGGCGCTGCGGGAGAACACTCACGATGCGACGGTAACCTGGATCGGCCACTCCACGCTCCTGGTCCAGCTCGACGGAGTCAATTTCCTCACCGATCCCACCTGGGCCGGGCGCAGCGGTCCCTTTGGCGGGCTGGTCGGTGTCAAGCGCTACACGCCGCCCCCGATGCGCCTCGAGGATCTGCCACGGATAGACTTTGTCCTGATCTCCCACGATCACTACGACCACCTGGATGAGCCGACGGTACGCCGCCTCGCCGAGATCTTCGATCCGACCTTTGTTGTCCCGCTGGGCATCAAGGCTTGGCTCGCCGATCGCCGCATCACGAACGCGGTCGAGCTCGACTGGGGACAGTCCGTCAAGCTGAAGGGCGTCACCGTTGTCTGCACGCCCGCCCAGCACGGCTCGGGGCGCACGATGGTCGACCAGGGTCGCCGTCTCTGGGCATCCTGGGCGGTGCTCGGGTCTCGCCGTTTCTACTTCGCCGGAGACACGGGATACTATTCGCATTTCAAGGAAATCGGCGAGGCGCTCGGACCCTTCGACCTGGCCGCTCTGCCGATCGGCTCCTACACGCCTCGCGAGATCGCCCACCCGGTGCACATCTCCCCCGAAGAAGCCCTCCAGGCAGGGACCGATCTGCGAGCGGCGCGCTTCATCGGCATCCACTGGGGCACCTTCATGCTGGCCCGGGAGCCGTCTGACGAGCCGCCCCGGCGCATCGCCGGCGAGGTCTCGCGGAGAGGGCTCGATCCCGTGGCGGTGTGGATCCCCAAGCCGGGGGAGACCATGTCCTGGTAAGGAGTCTCCGTCCGCCGGGGGGCTCGGCGGTATCATCGCAGCCTCGATGATCGATGACTTCGTTCTCCTGCTTCAGGGCTTGGTGGATCGTGTCGCCCGCTGGGTCCGGCTCACGCGCACGGCCGAGATCCCACGACGACGCTTCCTCATCATTCAGATAGACGGCCTCTCCAGGGAGGTCTTCGAGAGCGCGTTTCGAGCCGGTTCGATCCCGAATACCGCCCGCTTGATCGCGAGCGGGCGATACGTGCAGCGTCCAATGTCCGTCGGGCTTCCCTCATCCACTCCCGCCTTTCAGGCGGCCGCCATGTATGGGATCAAGCCCGATATTCCCGGCTTCCGCTACTACGACAAGCGCGCCCGGCGCGAGCTCCACTTTCCCGAGGTGGGCGTCGCCGACTTCGTCGAAGCGCGCCAAGCCGCGGGGCGCCTGGGAATTCTCGAAGGCGGCTCGTGCTACGGTTGTGTGTTCACGGGCGGGGCCGAGAACAGCCTGCTGACGTTCGCGCGGCTCATGAAACCGACGCGCGCTGGACTTCCCCTGCTCAGGCTCGGGCCGTCGACCGTGCTCCTCGGCTGGGTCATCACCAAGTGCATCTGGCTCACGGCCGTGGAGATGGCGCGCTTTCTGATCAGGCTGGCGAGCCACCCGCGACGCGCGGCTCCCGAGGGACTGCGGTGGCTCGGGCTCAAGATCGTCTTTTCGGTCTGGATGCGGGAGCTCTTCACGCTGAGCGTGTCGGCCGATCTCTACCGGGGGGTTTCGGCGGTGTACGTCAACTATCTCGACTACGACGTATTCGCGCATGCATTTGGCCCAACCCACAAATCGGCCGGGCGCGCGCTTCGTCATATCGACAATGCCATCGGCCAGCTCGTACGGATCCTCGAGCGCCTGCCCGAGCTCGAGTACGATCTCTACATCCTCTCCGATCACGGGCAGACCATGACCCGCCCCTTCGTTCAGGTCTCCGGGGGCCTGACCCTCGACGAGGTGATACGAAGCATCCTGGGCTCCCGGCCCGGACGCAACGGGAAACGCAAGATCGGCATGGCTCGCCAGCTAGCTGGCTATAGGCTCAGAGAGAAACGGGGCCTTCTCCAGCGCTTCTTCAATCACGTGGAGCGTGGGCACCGCGTCGCGCCTCCGCACGATGACACCGTTCGCATCATCACGGCGGGGCCCAATGCCTTCGTGTACTTTCTCGATACGCCCGAGCCCCTGCTCTTCGAGGACATCGAGAGCCGCCATCCCGGGGCGGCCGCTCTCCTTTCGAAGCATCCTGGTGTTGGTCTCGTCCTCGCCAGGTCGGCTGCGGGCCCCCTCTGTTGGTGGCGAGGCCGAGAGGTGTCGCTCGAGCACGAAGCATCGGACGGACCATTCGCCAACCGAAAGGAGCGGCACCTCGTCCTGGAGGGACTCCGCGATCTCATGGCGATGCCGAGCGCGGGCGACCTCGTCGTGTATGGGATCGGCGCTCCGGAAAACGACGTCTCGTTCATGGAGGAGCGAGGCGCCCATGCGGGGCCGTCGGAGCACGAGATGCGTACCTTCTTCATCCATCCGGAGGCCGTCTCCGCGCCGGCGTCCTTGAGCCACCCCATCGAGCTCTACACGCATTTCGCGGCGTATCGCGACGGAGGGTCGGCTACAGCGTCTTGACGACCTCGGCCGGCCACGCGCGCGGATCGACGCGGGCGTGCCACTCCTTGATCCTGCCGTCGCCGCCGATCACCACGCCGACGCGCGCCGCGCCTTTCTGCGGATCGGCATTGGCGCCGTAGGCGGTGCCGATCGCACGATCGGTGTCACAGATCAACGGAAAGTTGAAGTTGAACTTCTCGGCGAACTTCTTGTTGTCAGCGACGCTGTCGAAGGACGCGCCGAGGATGACGGCGTTCTTGCGGTCGTAGTCGGCTTTGAGGTCGCGGAACCCGCAACCCTCGGCCGTTCAGCCCGGAGTGTCGGCCTTCGGGTAGAACCAGAGCACCACCGTCTTGCCCGCGAAATCCGACAGCTTGACGGGGTTGCCGTTCTGATCGCGTCCCGCGAAATCGGGCGCCTTGTCTCCGGGCTTGAGCATGAATCCTCCTTTGTTGGTTTGCGGGCCGGTCAGGCGCGCGTCGCCTCGCTCGCGGCCGGCTTCAGATCGGTCATGGGGTAGCCGAGGTCGCGCCAGGCCCGGTAGCCGCCGGCCAGCGGACGCACGCGCTCGATGCCGTAACGCTTGAGGAGCAGCGCCACCCGGGCGCTGGAGGCTTCGTTGGGTCACGTGCAGTAGAGCACGATCTCGCGCTCTGACG
>JBKPDM010000222.1:0-6365 GCA_046727895.1 Pseudomonadota bacterium
AACGTCTCGTGGGCTCGGAGATGTGTATAAGAGACAGCCGTTGTGGTGAGGCCCGGGGCGGGTAAGAACTGCCACATGCCCAACCGCCTTGCCGGCGCGACCTCGCCCTACCTGCTCCAGCACGCCGACAACCCGGTCGACTGGTGGCCGTGGTGCGACGAGGCGTTCGCCGAGGCGAAGCGGCGCGACGTGCCGGTGCTGATCTCGGTCGGCTACGCGGCCTGCCACTGGTGCCACGTCATGGCGCACGAGAGCTTCGAGAACCCGGCGATCGCCCGGCTGATGAACCAGCACTTCGTCAACATCAAGGTCGATCGCGAGGAGCGGCCCGACCTCGACCAGATCTACCAGCATGCTCTCGCCCTGCTCGGCCAGCATGGCGGCTGGCCGCTGACCATGTTTCTCACGCCCGCCGGCGAGCCGTTCTGGGGCGGCACCTATTTCCCGCCCGAAGCCCGCTATGGCCGCCCCGGCCTGCCGGAAGTCCTGGAGACCGTGAGCCGGATCTGGCGCGAGGAGCGCCACAAGGTGGTGAGCAACACCACGGCGCTCACCGAAGCACTCGGCCGTCTTGCCCGACCGGAGGCTGGTCCCGCGGTCGAGCCGGGCTTTCGCCGGCAGACCGCGAAGCGGCTCGTGCAGGCGTTCGACACCATCCACGGCGGACTTGGCGGGGCGCCGAAGTTCCCCCAGGCGCCGATCCTCGACTTCCTCTGGCGCGAGGCGCTCGTGAGCGGCGATGAAACCATGCGCCACGCCGTGCTCCACACGCTCGCCAACATCTGCCAGGGCGGCATTTACGATCATCTCGGCGGCGGCTTCGCCCGTTACGCGGTCGACGCCTTCTGGCTGGTGCCGCATTTCGAGAAGATGCTGTACGACAACGCGCAGCTGCTGGCGCTTCTGGCCGACGCCTGGGCGGACACCCGGAACCCGCTGTTCGCGGCGCGCGCGGCCGAAACCGTCGCCTGGCTCGAGCGCGAGATGATGGTCGGTGACGCCTTCGCCTCCAGTCTCGATGCCGACAGCGAAGGCGAGGAAGGCAAGTATTACGTCTGGGACGCGGCCGAGATCGACCGCTTGCTCGGCGACGATGCCGCTGCCTTCCGGCTCGCCTACGGCGTCACCGACAGCGGCAACTGGGAGGGCAAGACGGTCCTGAACCGCCTGCACCAGCCGGGCCTGTTGGCGGCCGAGGAGGAAGCGAGGTTGCGGGCGAGCGGCGCGGTCCTGCTCGAAGCCCGGGCCGACCGGCCGCCGCCGGGGCGGGACGACAAGGTGCTCGCCGACTGGAACGGTCTTATGATCGCCGCCCGCGTCCGAGCGAGCGCGGTGTTCGGCCGCGCCGACTGGCTGGAGCGGGCCGCGCGGGCCTTCGCCTTCATCACCAGGGAAATGACGAGCGAGGATCGCCTCGCCCACAGCTGGCGCGCCGGCCGATCGCTCGGACTCGCCTTCCTGGACGACTACGCTTTCATGGCGGCGGCCGCGCTGGCTCTGTTCGAGTCGACCGCGGAGGACAGCTACCTGCGCGAGGCCGAGCGCTGGATCGACCGTCTCGACGCGGACTACCTCGACGATGATCAAGGCGGTTATTTCCAGGTGTCGGCGAGGGCCACCGATGTCCTGGTGCGGACGAAGAGCGCCCAGGATGGCCCGACGCCCGCGGGCAACGGCATCTTGCTGTCGGTGCTTGGCCGCCTCTGGTGCCTGAGCGGGCAGCGTCGCTACCGCGATCGCGCCGAGCAGATCCTGCGCGCTTTCTCCGGCGAAGCTCTGCGCAACCCGACTGTCCACGCGTCCCTGCTGAGCGGCACGCTGATGCTCGAGCGGCCGGTTCACGTCGTGGTGATCGGCGACCCCGCCGAGCCGGCCTGTTCGGCGCTTCGCCGGGTCGCGCTGGCGGCGGCTCTGCCGGCGAGAGTGGTGCTCAGCCTGACCCCCGATCAGGACCTGCCCGATGGGCATCCGGCGACCGGCAAAGGCCAGGTCGGTGGCCGTCCGACGGCTTATGTCTGCCCGGGGCAGACCTGTCGTCTGCCGATCACCGATCCCGACGAGCTGGCGGCAGCCCTCGCGCCAGCCAGCATTCGACAGGACCTCGATGCTCCCGGTGCGGCGGTGCGGTGAGAACGCCGGCGCGCCAGGGTTGGCACTTGGAAATCGGTCTGCGCTTGGCGATCGACGCTACGCGAAGTAGCTTGGCGGCCGCGGTTCCATTGACCGGGGGAGATGGCGATGACGGGTGTCGTACGGGTGCACGAGACGGGCGGGCCGGAGGTCCTGCGCTTCGAGCAGGCCGATATCGGCGCGCCGGGGCGCGGTCAGGCTCTGGTCCGGCAGACAGCGGTCGGACTGAATTTCATCGACGTCTACTTCCGCACAGGCCTCTATCGACCTCCGAGTCTGCCGTTCACGCCCGGCCTCGAAGGCGCAGGCGTGGTCGAAGAGGTCGGCGACGGGGTGAGCGAAGTGCGCGTCGGGCAGCGGGTCGCCTACGCTGGCGGGCCGATCGGAGCCTATGCCGAGAGCCGGCTGATGCCCGCCGACCGGCTGGTACCGGTCCCCGATGCCATCACCGACGAGCAGGCCGCCGCGATGATGCTCAAGGGCATGACCGCGCACTATCTGTTGCGGCGAACCTTCCGGGTCCAGCCGGGTCAGACCATCCTGTTTCACGCCGCGGCCGGCGGTGTCGGCCTGATCGCCTGCCAGTGGGCCAAGCATCTGGGGGCGACCGTGATCGGCACGGTCGGCAGCGCAGACAAGGCCGAGCTCGCCCGGGCCCACGGTTGCGACCACCCGATCCGTTACGATCAGGAGGACGTGGTCAAGCGGGTACGCGAGCTGACCGGCGGCAAGGGTGTGCCGGTGGTCTACGACTCGGTCGGGCAGGCGACCTTCGAGCGCTCGCTCGATTGCCTGGCACCCCTCGGCATGCTGGTGACCTTCGGCCAGTCGTCGGGCAAGATTCCACCGTTCGATACTGCCGTGCTCGCTCAGAAGGGGTCGCTCTTTCTCGCTCGACCCACTCTGATGACCTATGTGGCGGCGCGCAGCGACCTGCTCGCTGCGGCGAAGGAGCTCTTCGAGGTCGTCCAGCGCGGCGCCGTTCGGATCCAGATCAATCAACGCTATCCGATGCGCGAGGCCGCCGAAGCGCACCGTGCCCTCGAGGGTCGGCAGACGGTCGGATCGACGATCCTCTTGCCCTGAGCGCGTGCACTCCGACGCGATGACCGACGACCCGGCTGAGCCTCAGCCTCGGCCAGAGGACCAATCGCCGCCGGTTGCGCGCCGGCCGCGCAGGCGGCGCGGCCGCCCCTCGCGCGCGCGCGGCCAACCGAACTCTTCCGACGACGCCACCGCGCGCTGGACCGTGCGGGGCGTCCCGCCGCCGGTCCGCGATATGGCGCTGAAGGCCGCCACGGCCCGCGGCATGACGGTCGGTGACTGGGTTGCCGAAGCGATCGTCGCCCTCGCGCGCGCCGCCGACAGGGCGGCCAACGGGCCGAGGCTCCCGAGCGTCGACGCACCGCCCGATCTCGGCGAGGTGCTGCGCTCTCTCGACAACCGCCTGTCGAGGCTCGAGGAGCGGCACAACCGCGGTTTTTTCGGCAGACTTTTCGGCAGACGAAGGTAGCGGCGCAGAAGTCGCGGAACGCTAGGAGTTCATCGAGTCCCAGAACTCCGAGTTGCTTTTCGTCAGACGCATCTTGTCGGTCAGGAACTCGATCGCGTCGATCGTGCCCATCGGCGAGAGAATCCGCCGTAGCACCCACATGCGCGAGAGCGTGCCTCGATCGACCAGGAGCTCCTCCTTGCGCGTGCCGGACTTGTTGATGTCGATCGCCGGGTAGACACGCTTGTCGGCCAGACGCCGGTCGAGCTGGATTTCCGAATTGCCGGTACCCTTGAACTCTTCGAAGATCACCTCGTCCATCCGCGAGCCGGTGTCGATCAGCGCGGTCGCGATGATGGTCAGGCTGCCGCCGTCCTCGATGTTGCGGGCGGCGCCGAAGAAGCGCTTCGGTCGCTGCAGGGCGTTGGCATCGACGCCGCCGGTCAGGACCTTGCCCGAAGACGGCACCACGGTGTTGTAGGCCCGCGCGAGACGCGTGATCGAATCGAGCAGGATCACGACATCGCGGCCGTGCTCGACCAGCCGCTTGGCCTTTTCGCTCACCATCTCGGCGACCTGGACATGCCGGGTCGCGGGCTCATCGAAGGTCGAGCTGACCACTTCGCCCCGGACCGTGCGCGCCATGTCCGTGACCTCCTCGGGCCGCTCGTCGATCAGCAGCACGATCAGGTACACTTCGGGGTGATTGGCAACGATGCTGTGGGCGATGTTCTGCATCAGCATCGTCTTGCCGGTGCGCGGCTGCGCGACGATCAGGGCACGCTGACCCTTGCCCAGCGGCGCCACCAGGTCGATCACCCGGCAGCTGACGTCCTTGACCTTCGGGTCGTCGACCTCGAGCGTCAGCTTCTCGGTCGGATAGAACGGGGTCAGATTGTCGAAGTGGACGCGGTGGCGGGCGCGATCGGGCGGATCGAAGTTGATCGTGTTGACCTTCAGCAGCGCGAAATAGCGCTCGCCCTCCTTCGGCGCGCGGACCTCACCGTCGACGATGTCGCCGGTGCGCAGGCCAAAGCGCCGGATCTGGCTCGGCGACACGTAGATGTCGTCCGGTCCCGCCAGATAGTTGACGTCCGGTGTGCGTAGAAAACCGAACCCATCCTGCAAGATCTCGAGCACGCCCTCGCCGTAAATCGGCACGCCACTTTCCGCGAGCCGCTTGAGGGTCGCGAAGACGAGATCAGGCTTGCGCAGCGTGCTGGCGTTCTCGATACCGAGTTCTTCGGCATACTCGAGAAGTTGCGCCGGCGAGCGCCGCTTCAGCTCGGACAGATTCATGAATCCGGTGACGTCGGATTCAGTTTCGCTCAGGTTCGTGGGTGGCTCGTGAAGCATTTCAGTCTCGCCAGGCTCGACGAGTTCCTGCCGGAACATGCGCTCCGGCCGGCCGCGTGGCCGCCGCTTGCGGGTGGTCGGAAGCGTAGTGATGGAACCGTGACTGCGCGTCGGATCTGGGGGAGAAGTTGTCCTTAGCCAATTCGGGCACCTCTGTCAAACGCAAAACCCGCTCCTTTTCGGGAACAGTCCTTCTTGGCTGGAGCAAGTCAGGCAGGCCGGTCGACTTAGAACGGTCGAAAAACCGCCAAGATGACGATGCCAATGAACAGCACCGTCGGCACTTCGTTGAACCAGCGGAACCAGCGTTCGCTGGCCGGTCGCTCCTCGGCGGCAAAGGCTCTGACGAAGCGGACCATACCGCCATGACAGGCCGCCAGCAGCAGCACCAACGCGGTCTTGGCGTGCAGCCAGCCCTGGGCCCATTGGCCCTGCACGATACCCAGCGTGATTCCGAACACGAGCGTCGCCACCATGGCCGGCGTGGCAATGCCGCGCAGCAGACGGCGCTCCATGACCTTGTACTTTTCCGAGGCCTCGGAGCCCGGCGCCACCTGGCTGTGATAGACGAAAAGTCGCGGAAGGTACCAGAGACCCGCCATCCATGCCGCGAAAGCCATGATGTGGAGCGCCTTCAGCCAGAGCGCAAGATCAGTCATGGCCTGAAACTGTGGGCGCCCAAGCCCCGGCTCCTCGCGCCCGCCTGACTTGGACGCGCCGCCGCGCCGGTCCGAAGGCCAGCTTTAGGGCTGATACCGTCCAGATAAGCATGGCCATGATCGGTTTCAACAACACTGCCGGGCGCGCGCGTTGAGGGACGCCGGCGCCATCCGCGGTTGCTCCCCTCCAACCCCTTCCAGGCACCTATGCCGCGCCAGATTCATCAGCCGCCGCGGCGCGCCGAAAAGATTTGACGTAGGCCACCAGCGCCGCGACCTCGGCCGGATCGGTCTCGGGCAGCACGCCGTGGCCAAGATTGAAGATGAACGGTGCACCCCGAAACGCCCGCAATATCCGCTCCGCCTCGGCACGGACACAGGCCCCGCCCGCCAGCAGCGCCGCCGGATCGAGATTGCCTTGCAGGCAAATGCCCGGCAGCGCACGGCGCGCCCAATCGAGCGGCACCGTCGTATCGAGGCTGAGCCCATCGACCGGTACGGCCTCGGCGAAACTTTGATAGCGAAGGCCCGCACCGCGCGGGAAGGCGATGATCGGGACCTCGGGGTGATCCTTCTTCAGGCTCCTGACGATTCGCGCCGTCGGCTCCTGACACCAGCGCACGAACTCCGTCTGCGGCAGGACTCCGGCCCAACTGTCGAACAGCTGCAGGACATCAGCCCCGGCTTCGATCTGGGCGTGCAGATACACGATGGTCGCCTCGGTGAGC
>JBKPDM010000223.1:0-13938 GCA_046727895.1 Pseudomonadota bacterium
GCCAGGTGCTGAAGGAGCTCGCCCGACGAGCCGGCGTGGCACTCGGCATTGATGAGCAGCACCTGCTCGACGCCCTGTTGGAGCGCGAGCGGCTCGGCACCACCGGCATCGGCCACGGGGTTGCGATCCCGCACGCACGACTGACCGAAATCGACCACGTCACGGGCCTGTTTGCGCGCCTCGACCGGCCGGTCGATTTCGAGGCTCTGGACGATGAACCGAGCGACCTGATCTTTCTGCTGCTGGCGCCCGACTCCGCGGACGCCGACAGCCTCAAGGCGCTCGCTCGGATCTCGCGCACACTGCGTGATCCGGGGCTGCGACAGCGGCTCCGCCAGGAGCAGGACCGTGGCGCCGTGTATCGCATGTTGACCGAGAAGCCGGAGTGCCATGCGGCCTGACGCGACCGCGCTCGGCCTTGCAGCTTCGTCGCCCCGATCGACCGACCCCGGCGACCCGCGACCGGCCTGCGTCTGGCTGCATGCCAGCTGTGTTCAGGTGAACGGCGCCGGTGTGATCCTGCTCGGCCTCTCGGGCAGCGGCAAATCTGACCTCGCGCTCCAGCTGATCGATGCCGGCGGTCGGCTGGTCGCCGATGATCAGCTGGCGGTCGAGCGGGTGGCGGATCGGCTGTTCGGTCGTCCGGCGGCATCGCTCGCCGGCCTGCTCGAGGTGCGCGGCTTCGGCATCGTGCGGCTGCCCTGGTGCCCGCTGAGCCCCCTCGGACTGGCGGTGTGGCTGGATCGCTCCGGACGGCTGGATCGCCTGCCCGAGCCCGGCAGCTACGAGGTGCTCGGGCTGCAGCTGCCGCAGATCCGTCTCGACCCGCGCAGCCCCTCGGCCAGTGCCAAGATCAGACTGGCCTTGCGCACCCAGCCGGCCGTTTGAGCCGCCAATGAGCCGCGTTCTGGTGGTGACGGGGATGTCCGGCGCAGGTCGGGCCACTGCCCTGAAGATCCTCGAGGACCTCGGCTTTGAGGCGGTGGACAATCTGCCCGCCACGCTGCTCGGCAGCCTGGTGCGCCCGGGCGACCGCGTGGAGCGCGATCTCGCGATCGGCATCGACTGCCGGACCCGTGCTTTCGACCCGCTGAAGCTCCGCCGCCAGCTGAGCAGATGGACGAACGCCGAGAGTCCGACCTTCCGATTGCTGTTTCTCGACTGCGAGGACGAGATCCTCCGCCGGCGTTTTACCGAGACGCGCCGGCCTCATCCCCTCGGGCCGGATCGCTCGGTCACCGACGGCATCACCCGCGAGCGACAACTGATGGCGCCGCTGCGCGAATGGGCGGATCTGGTGATCGACACCTCGCAGCTGACGCCCGGCGACCTGCGCCGGCTGATCGCGGGCCATTTTGCCGAGCCGACCGAATCGCCCCTCACTCTGACGATCATCTCGTTCGCCTACCGCAACGGCCTGCCACGCGAGGCCGACTTGGTGTTCGACGTCCGCTTCCTCGCCAACCCGCACTACGTCGAGGAACTGCGGCCGAGGACGGGCCTGGACCCGGCAGTGCGCGCCCATGTCGAGGCAGATCCGGCTTACGCACTGCTCCTGGAGCGCCTCGAGGCGCTCCTTTTGCCGCTCTTGCCGTCCTATCAGCGTGAGGGCAAGAGTTACCTGACCGTGGCGTTCGGATGCACCGGCGGGCGGCATCGTTCGATCGTCGTCGCCGAACGCTTCGCGGAACGACTGCGCACCGCCGGCTAGCTCGTGTCGCTCCACCACCGCGACACACCCGAGGCCAACCGCGAGGCGGACGACGCTTAACCACGAGCCACCTACCGTGGAGCGATGACCCATGATCGGCCTGGTGCTGGTCACTCATGGCCGGCTCGCTGAAGAGTTCATTGCCGCGACCGAGCATGTCGTCGGCCGTCAGCTCAACATACGCGCGATCTCGATCGGCCCCGACGACGACATCGAGCAGCGCCGCCGCGACATCCTCGCCGCCGTCGAAGCGGTCGACGACGGCGCCGGCGTCATTCTGCTGACCGACATGTTCGGCGGCACGCCCTCCAACCTGGCGATCTCGATCATGGACAAGGGTAAGGTCGAGGTCATCGCCGGGGTCAACTTGCCGATGTTGATCAAGCTGGCGAGCGTACGCGACGGTGAGTCGCTCGAGCAGGCAGTGGCCAGCGCTCAGGAGGCAGGGCGCAAGTACATCAACGTGGCGAGCACGCTGCTGAAGGTCGACAAGAAGCCGGGCCGCAAATGACCAGACCAGGCCCGGCATCCGGCCCGGCGGAAGGCGGCTCGGCGGGCGAAGTCCTGCGCTGCCAGGCAACGATCGTCAACCGGCGCGGGCTGCACGCTCGTGCGGCCGCCAAGTTCGTCAAGATCGCCGAGCAGTTCGTCGCCGAGATCGAAGTGGTCAAAGACGGCATGATGGTCTCGGGCACATCGATCATGGGCCTGATGATGCTCGCGGCGGCGACCGGCTCGACGCTCGAGATCCGGGCACGCGGCCGCGAGGCGGCGCCGGCGCTCGCCGCGCTCGTTGCCTTGATCGAAAGCGGCTTCGACGAGGATTGATCGTTCGGCGTGAGCGGCGCCGGTGCAGATCGCGCCCGCGCTTCCGGCGGCCTTGCCCGGCCTTGCGGCTTGTGGTTAAAGGCCCGGCGGCGGTTTCGGGCTCCGCCCGAGCGGGTGAGCCGCATGGCTCGCGACTTAAGAAAGGCGAAGCCTCACTCGGCGTAACAGACGCCCTTCCCTAATCAGCTGGAACCACGATGACCGAATTCACCGACTATAGGGTCGCCGACATTAGCCTCGCCGACTGGGGCCGCAAAGAGATCGCGATCGCCGAGAAGGAGATGCCCGGGCTGATGGCGCTTCGGGCGGAGTACGGCGACCGCCAGCCCCTCAAGGGGGCCCGGATCGCCGGCTGCCTGCACATGACCGTCGAGACCGCGGTCCTGATCCGCACGCTTCGCCACCTCGGCGCGAGCATCCGCTGGAGCTCCTGTAACATCTTCTCGACCCAGGACCAGGCGGCCGCGGCGATCGCCGCCGAGCGCATCCCGGTGTTCGCCTGGAAGGGCGAGACCGAGGAGGAGTACGACTGGTGCATCCGCCGGACGATCGAGGCGCCGGATGGCTGGCGGCCGAACATGCTGCTCGATGATGGCGGCGATCTGACCAAGATCATGCACGACGACTATCCGGAGCTGATGGCCGAGGTGCGTGGCCTCTCGGAGGAGACCACCACCGGCGTGCACCGCCTGTACGACATGGAACGGGCCGGCATCCTCAAGTGCCCGGCCTTCAACGTCAACGATTCGGTCACCAAGTCGAAATTCGACAACCTCTACGGCGTGCGCGAGAGCCTGGTCGACGGCATCAAGCGGGCGACCGGCGTGATGATGGCCGGCAAGATCGCGGTGGTCTGCGGCTTCGGCGACGTGGGCAAGGGCTCGGCCGAATCGATGCGCGGCCAGGGTGCGCGGGTCATGGTCACCGAGATTGATCCGATCTGCGCGCTCCAGGCGGCGATGCAGGGCTACGAGGTGGTGACCATGGAGGACGTCGCGCCGATCGGCGACATCTTCGTCACCGCTACCGGCAACACCGACGTCATCACCCTCGACCACATGCGGGCGATGAAGGACGGGGCGATCGTCTGCAACATCGGCCACTTCGATACCGAGATCCAGGTCGCCGCGCTGCGCAACCTCAAGTGGCAGGAGGTCAAGCCGCAGGTCGACGAGGTCGAGTTCCCTGACGGCAAGCGGATCATCGTCCTGGCCAAGGGGCGCCTTGTGAACCTCGGCTGTGCCGACGGCCATCCGAGCTTCGTGATGAGCGCCTCGTTCACGAACCAGGTCCTTGCCCAGATCGAGCTCTGGCGGAACGCCGATCGTTACGAGAACAAGGTCTACGTCCTGCCGAAGGCGCTCGACGAGAAGGTCGCGAGGCTGCATCTCGACAAGCTCGGCGTGAAGCTGACCAGGCTCACCGCACCGCAGGCCGCCTACATCGGCGTGAGCACCGAAGGCCCCTTCAAGCCCGAGACCTACCGCTACTAGCTCGAGGGTGCTCGGCCGTGGCGACGCGGGCCGAGGTTCAGCTGGGCGATCTGGGGGCGACGCGCGACCTCGGCCGGCGGCTCGCAACGCTTGTGCAGGGCGGCGATACGATCGCGCTTTGCGGGCCGCTCGGCGCCGGCAAGACGGAGCTGGCCCGCGCCCTGATCCGCGCGCGGGCGGGCGCCGAGATCGAGGTGCCGAGCCCGAGCTTCACCCTGGTCCAGGACTACCGGCTCGCCGGGCTGACCATCCGGCACATCGATCTGTATCGCGTCGAGGCGCCCTCCGAGCTGATCGAGCTCGGCCTCGAAGCGCCGGCCGGGGACGAGGCCTGGCTGATCGAATGGCCCGAGCGCGCCGAGGCGCTCCTGCCCGAAGACCGCCTCGAGGTCACCCTCGAGCAGGGCGCGACGCCGGATGCGCGCCTCGCCCGGCTGGTCGGGGGGCCGAGCTGGACCGACCGCCTCGAGGGTCTCCACGATGACCGATCGTGACGCGGCCATCGGCGGCTTTCTGCGGCGCCACGGCTTCGCAGATGCGACGCGTCTGCCACTTGCGGGCGACGCGTCGGTGCGGCGCTACGAGCGCCTTGCCGGGGGACCCCGGCCGGCGGTCTTGATGGATGCGCCGCCCGATCGGATCCCTGTCCGCCCGTTCCTCGACATCGCCGAGTGGCTCCGTGGCAGAGGGCTGAGCGCGCCCGAGCCGATCGCCGCCGACCCCGACCTGGGGCTCGTCCTTCTGGAAGACCTGGGCGACGAGCTGTTCAATCGGGTCATCGCGCGGCGCGCCTCCGAGACCCTGCTGTATCGGACCGCGGTCGATCTGCTTCTGCTCATCCAGCGGGCGCCGCTCGATCTGTCCCTGCCGCGCTACGACGACGCCTGGCTGATCCGCGAGGCGGCGCTGCTGGTCGAATGGTATGCGCCGCACCTCGGCGCGGCCGCCGCGGCCGAGTACCGGGCGCTCTGGCAGGATCTGCTGCCGGCGGCTCGGGTCGGCGGCGACGGCTTCGTCTACGTCGACTATCATGCCGACAATCTGCTGTGGCTGCCCGAGCGCGAGGGTCCGGCGCGGATCGGGCTGCTCGACTTCCAGGATGCGCGCTTCGGCCCGCCCGCCTATGACCTGGTCTCGCTGCTCGAGGACGCCCGTCGGGACGTCGACCCCGGCCTCGCGCGCGCCATGCTGCGGCGCTACCTGCACGCGCGCCCGGAGCTCGATCCGGAGGCGTTCCGCGCCGCTTATGCCCTGCTCGGCGCGCAGCGCAACGCCAAGATCCTGGGCCTCTTCTCACGTCTCGCGCGGCGCGACGGTAAATCCCACTATCTCGCTCTGCAGCCGCGCGTGTGGGGGCACCTCTGCCGTGATCTCTGCCACCCCCTGCTGGCGCCTCTGCGGAGCTGGTTCGAGCGCCATTTGCAGCTGAATGCCGTTCTGTAACCGCCATCTGTGGTAGACTGGCACGTGATGCGCGTTGCCACTGTCCCGCCCGGCCTGCCCTTCGTCGACGCCCTCGCCGCCGGCCTGCTCGCGGAGGCGGGCGAGGATCGCCTCGCGCTGGCCGATGCGCTGGTTCTGCTGCCGACACGACGCGCCTGTCGGAGCCTCGGCGAGGCGTTCCTGCGCCGCTCCGACGGCCAGGCGCTGCTCTTGCCGCGCATCCAACCCATCGGCGAGATCGAGACCGACGAGCTGCTGCTCGATGGCGACCTCGAGCTGGCCTTGCCGCCGGCGATCAGCCCGCTCCGCCGTCAGCTGCTGCTGGCGCGCCTGCTCGCCCCGCTCGGCTGGTCGATCGAGCATGCCCTTCGCCTCGCGGCCGAGCTTGCGGGCCTTCTGGACGAGCTGCAGACCGAGCGGGTCGGGCTCGCCGCCCTCGAGCGCCTGGTGCCGGAGGAGCTGGCCGAGCACTGGCAGAAGAGCGCCAAGGTGCTGGCGATTCTGGCCGAGGCCTGGCCGAAGGTGCTGGCCGAGGAGGCCGCCCTCGATCCCGCCGAGCGGCGCCACCGGCTGCTCACCGGCCTCGCCGCGCGCTGGCGATCGGCGCCGCCGGCGCTGCGCATCGTCGCCGCCGGCTCGACCGGGAGCATTCCGGCGACCCGCGAGCTGCTGCGCGCGATCGCCGGCCTGCCGCGCGGCACCGTCGTGCTGCCCGGCCTGGATCTCGATCTGGACGAAAGCAGCTGGCAGCGGCTCGAAGCGAGCCATCCGCAGTACGGCCTCAGGCAGCTGCTCGAGGCGCTCTCGATCGAGCGCGCCGAGGTCGCGAGCGCTCCGGCACCGGGCGTCGTCGGCACGCCACCGGCACGGGCGCGCTTTCTGTCCCAGGTGATGCGGCCGACCGCCACGATCGGCGCCTGGCACGATTCCACCATTCCACCACAAGAAGGCATCCGTGGTCTCGCCGTCGAGGAGCATCCGGATCTGCCGGGCGAGGCCCTTGCGCTCGCGCTGCGCATGCGCGCGACGCTCGAGACGCCGGGGCGCACGGCCGCTCTGGTCACCCCCGATCGCCACCTCGCCCGCCGCGTCGCGATCGAGCTCCGTCGCTGGGGCATCGAGGTCGATGATTCCGCCGGCACACCCCTCGATCAGACGCCGCCCGGCGGCTTTCTCCTGCTCTCTGCCCGCCTGATCGTCGAAGGCGTCAATCCGGTCACCCTGCTGGCGGTCCTCAAGCATCCGCTGGCCCGCGGCGGGGAGACCGCGGCAGCGTTCCGGCAGCGGGTGCGCTCGCTTGAGGTCGCCTGTCTGCGCGGCCCGCGCCTGGCCGGCGGCTTCGCCGGCGTGCTCGCCGAGCTCGCCCGCGAGCGGGCACAGGCCAGATCTGAGGCTGAGAAGGAGCGTCTCGGCCACCTTACCACCTGGGTGCGCAGGCTCCAGGCCACGGCAGAGCCCTTCGAGCAGCTCGTGGCCCGGCGCGAGGCCGCCTTAGCGCGGCTGATCGAGGCGCATCTCGGCTTCGCCGAGGCGCTGGCTCGGGACGAGCAGGGCTCGACCAGCGCGCTCTGGTCGCGCGAGGCGGGCGAGGCCGCCGCCGCGCTGTTCGCCGAGCTGATCGAGGCGAGCGGCGACGATCATCGGATCGCGCCGGCCGCCTACCCTGCCCTGCTCGCCCAGCTCATGGCGCTCCGCCCGATCCGGCCGCGGGCACCCCGACACCCCCGCCTGTCCATCTGGGGCGAGCTAGAGGCCCGCCTGCAGCACGCCGACCTCCTCCTGGTCGGCGGACTGAACGAGGGGGTCTGGCCGCGCACCGTCGATCCCGGTCCCTGGCTCAATCGCCGAATGCGCGAGGAGCTCGGCCTGACGCCGGTCGAGCGCCGGATCGGGTTGTCGGCGCACGATTTCGTCCAGGCGGCGAGCGCGCCCGAGGTCGTCCTCTCGCGCGCCGAGAAGGACGTCCACGGCGCGCCGACCGTCGCCTCGCGCTGGCTGGTG
This sequence comes from Pseudomonadota bacterium, assembly GCA_046727895.1. Classification (GTDB taxonomy): domain Bacteria; phylum Pseudomonadota; class Alphaproteobacteria; order Geminicoccales; family Geminicoccaceae; genus DATAOG01. The sequence goes on from JBKPDM010000223.1 coordinate 7,477, forward strand.
CGGCTCCAGACGCTGCTCGCGGCCCCGAGTTCGACCGTGATACTGCCCGAAAATGCGAAGTGGCGAACCTGGGCGCAGCAGCTGGACGTGGTCCCGGGTCCCGCGCGCCCGGCTGCGCAGCCGCGGCCGAGCCCACCGGTCGCGGCGCGCCCGCGCCGGCTTTCCGTCAGCGACGTCGGCACCTGGATGCGCGATCCCTACGAGCTGTATGCGCGGCGCATCCTCCGGCTCGAGCCGCTCGAGCCGCTCGACGCCGATCCGGGCGCGCTCGAGCGCGGCACCGTCGTGCATCGGGCACTCGAGCGCTTCGTCAAGCAGAACCCGAAGGACCTGCCCGAGGACGCCGAGCAGCAGCTGCTCGCTCTCGGCCGGCAGGCCTTCGCCCCTTACGCCCATCGACCGCGGGTCGAGGCGCTCTGGTGGCCGAGATTCCTCGAGGTCGTCCGTTGGCTGATCGGGCAGGAGCATGCGCGCCGGCCAGGACTGATCGAGGTCCTGGCCGAAGTCTCGGGCGAGCTCGAGCTCGCCGCACCGGCCGGCCCCTTCGTCCTCAGAGCGCGCGCCGACCGGCTCGAGCGCCGGCTCGACGGCCAGATCACGGTGGTCGACTACAAGACCGGCCGGCTGCCCGAGGCAAAGGAGGTGATCGGCGGCCTGCAGCCGCAGCTGCCGCTCGAGGCCGCGCTGGCCGAGGCCGGCGCCTTCGCCGCGATCGGCTGCGCCGCGGTCGGCGAGCTGCTGTTCTGGCGCCTCACGGGCGACGAGAGCGGCGGCGAGCAGCGCGCCGCCGCAACGGATTCGCCTTCCGAGCTCGCCCGGGCGGCGCGCGCCGGCCTCGAGCGCCTCGTCGCGCACTACGATCGGCCCGAGACCACCTATCCCGCCAGGCCGAAGCCTCAGGTCGCCTGGCGCGGCAACTACGATCTCCTGGCCAGGCGGGGCGAGTGGCTCCCATGACCCAGGCCCGCCCGCTCCTTGAGCCCCGGCCGGAGCCGACGCCCGAGCAGCGGCGCGCCGCCGATCCCAGCCGCTCGGCCTGGGTGACGGCGTCCGCCGGCACCGGCAAGACCCGGGTGCTGGCCGATCGGGTCCTGCGCCTGCTGCTCGCCGGCACCGATCCCCGTCAGATCCTTTGCCTCACCTTCACCAAGGCCGCCGCCGCCGAGATGGTCAAGCGCGTCCAGGAAGACCTCGGCTATTTCGCGATCGTTCAGGCGGCCGAGCTCCCCGCCGAGCTCCAGAAGCTGCTCGGCCGGGCCCCGGGCGAGGACGAGCTCGGCCGCGCCCGCAGCCTGCTTGCCGAGATTCTGGACCTGCCGGCCGGGCTGCCGATCATGACCATTCATGGCTTTTGCCAGTCGCTGCTCAAGCGCTTTCCCCTCGAGGCGGGCGTGGTGCCGCACTTCGAGGTGATCGAGCCGCGCACCGCCGCCGATCTGCTGCGCGAGGCCGAGGAGGATGTGCTGGCGAGCCGGCGGATCGATCTTCGCCCGGCGCTCGAGCGGCTCGCCGTCGCGCTCGGCGAGGCGGGCATCGCGGAGGGGCTGGCGGCGTTGCGCGAGAACCGGCTTCGCCTCGGCGCGCTGCTGGAGCGCTGCGGCGACGTCGCGACCGTGGTCGCGCGACTCGCTGAGACGCTGGATGTTCCGGAGGACGCCACGCCGGCGGCCATGGTGCGCGCGGCCTGCGCCGATCCGACCGTCGACCGGACCGGCCTGCTCGCTACCTGCCGGGCGCTTGCGAAGGGCAACGATACCGAACGGCAGCGGGCCGAGACCATTGCGGCGTGGCTGCACGACGATCGCGACGGCCGCTGCCGCGCCTATCCGGAATACCTGACGGCGTTCCTCACCAAGGACGAGCGGAAAGCCAGGCAACTGAACACCAGGCAGCTCGACGCCTTCCCTTCAGCCGCGGCCGCGCTGCTCGCCGAGCAGGACCGTCTCGCACGCTGGGCCGAGCGCGAGAAGGCGGCCGCGGTCGCCGAGCTTACGGCCGCGCTGCTCCGGATCGGCGCCGCGGTCATCGCCGGCTACGACCAGCGCAAGCAGCGGCAGTCCGGCCTGGATTACGACGATCTGATCGCCAAGACGCTGCATCTTCTGCAGCAGCCGGGCATCGCGCCCTGGGTCCAGTACAAGCTCGACCAGCAGATCGACCATCTCCTGGTCGACGAGGGCCAGGACACGAGCCCCGAGCAATGGGCGATCATCGAAGCCCTCTCGGCCGAGTTCTTCAGCGGCGAAGGTGCCCGCCCGGGCGGCCGCACCCTGTTCGTGGTCGGCGACGAGAAGCAGTCGATCATGAGCGTCCAGGGGGCCGACCTCGAGACCTTCCAGACGACCCACGCGCGGCTCCGCAGGCGCGCCCGCGCCGCCGCTCTGTCCTGGCTGGAGGTGCCGCTTCGACGCTCCTTCCGTTCGGCGCCGCCGATCCTTCGTGTGGTCGACGCGGTGTTTCAGCGTGGCGAAGCCCGAGACGGGGTGCTCACCGGCGAGGAACCGCTGCGCCACGAGAGCGCCCGCGCGAGGGCGTCGGGTGTCGTCGAGCTCTGGCCGCTGGTCGAGGTCGAGGCGTCCTCCGCGGCGGACGGCTGGCAGCTGCCCGACCGGCCCGAGGCGATCGATCGGGCGGAGCGGCGCCTCGCCGGCGCGATTGCCGAACAGATCTTCGCCTGGCTGCGCGACGGCACACCCTTACCGTCCGGGGAGCGGGCGATCCGGCCCGGCGACGTCATGATCCTCCTGCCCCGGCGCGGCGTCATGCAGGAGCTGCTGGTCCGCCAGCTCAAACAGCTCCAGGTGCCGGTCGCCGGCGCCGACCGGCTGGCGCTCACCGACGAGATCGCGGTCATGGATCTGATGGCGCTCGGCGATGCGCTCCTGCTGCCGGAGGACGATCTGACGCTTGCCGCAGTCCTCAAGAGCCCGCTGTTCGGACTGGACGAGGACGATCTGTTCGACCTCGCCTTCGAGCGCGGCGAGACGAGCCTCTACCAGCGCCTCGGCGTGTTCCGCCACGACCGCGCGAGCTTCGCCGCCGCCCATGAGCGCTTCGCTCAGCTCCTCGCCCAGGTCGACTACCTGCCGCCCTTCGAGTTCTATGCCCGGCTGCTCGGCGAAGGCGGGGCTCAGAAGCGGTTTCTGGCCCGGCTCGGCCCGGCGGCGATCGAGCCGATCGAGGCCTTTCTCGCCCAGGCGCTCGCCTATGAGCAGGGCCACCCGCCCTCGCTCCAGGGCTTCCTGCACTGGCTACGCGCCGATACCACCGAGCTGATCCGCGATCCCGACCGGCCGCGCAACGAGGTACGTGTGCTCACGGTCCACGCCGCCAAGGGCCTCGAGGCGCCGATCGTCTTTGTCGCCGACGCCACTTTCGTGCCCGCCCTCAAGGACCGGCTGCTCTGGCGCGAATCCGATGGCCTGCCGCTCTGGCGGATGAGCTCCAAGCGGCGCGATGCGGTCAGCGAGGCGGTCCATGCCCGCGCCCGCATGCGCCAGCTGCAGGAGCAGCGTCGGCTGCTCTACGTCGCCCTCACCCGGGCAAGGGACCATCTGATCGTCGCGGGCTGGCAGCGCAGGAACTCCTCCGAGCCCACCTGGCACGACATGGTCAGGACAGCCATGGAGGACCTCGGCGCGGAGCGGGCGACCATGACGCTCTCGCCCGACCTCCGGGGTGAGGGCTGGCGCCTGGCCGATCGGCCTGCGGCCGGCCCCGCGCAGCTCGGCCTGCCATTGGGCCGCGCCGCGCCGGCCGAGCCGCCGTCACCCGCCTGGCTCAGCCAGCCCCCGCCCCCCGAGCCGGCATCGGCGGCGCCACTCAACCCGTCGCGCGCCTTTGCGGACGACGAGCCCGCGGCCTTCTCGCCGCTGCTCGCGGCCGCCTCGGGCCGCTACCGGCGTGGCCGCGTCATCCACTGTCTCCTGCAGAGCCTGGCGGGACGGCCGCCTGCGCAGCGCGACGCCGTCATGGCGCGCCATCTGGCCGAGCCTTCGCTCCGCCTCAGCGAAGCCGAGCAGGCCGACATCGCCGCCGAGGTTCAGGCGGTGCTCGCCATGCCGGAACTTGCGCCCCTGTTCGGCCCGGACTCGCGCGCCGAAGTGCCGCTTGCCGGCGTGGTCGGCGGCCAGGTGGTGTTCGGCCAGATCGATCGCTTGGCGGTGACCGCGCGCGAGGTGCTCGTGATCGACTACAAGACCAATCGGGCGGCGCCCGCGACGCCTGCCGACGTGCCGCGCCTCTATCTGCGTCAGATGGCGGCGTATCGGGCGCTGCTGCAGGCGGTCTATCCGGGGCACGACGTGCGCCCGGCGCTGCTCTGGACCGAGGGGCCGCGCCTCATGGCGCTGGACGAGACGCTGCTCGCGCCGCATGCACCTGGCTACAGTCAGGCTTGACAAGGCCCGGCCGCCCCACCACCTCCGCTTGACGCTTTCGGCGCGATCCCCCTAGTGTCGATCGGCGCTACGTTGCGCCGCCCGCCGCAGAGGCAGCAAACTGAGGTCTGACGATGACGATCATGCACTCCACCGACACCTCCTTCGAGGCCGATGTGCTGAAGTCGGACCAGCTGGTGGTGGTCGACTTCTGGGCTGAATGGTGCGGCCCCTGCAAGATGATCGCCCCGTTCCTCGAAGATCTCGCGCGCGAGAAAGAGGGTCAGATCCGGGTCGCCAAGGTCAACATCGACGACAACCCGCTGACGCCGACCAAGTATGGGGTTCGCGGCATCCCGACCCTGATGCTGTTCAGGAACGGCGAGATCGCGGCGACCAAGGTCGGTGCCCTGCCCAAGACCAAGCTGTTCGAATGGGTCGAGGAGTCGCTCTAGCCGGCGACGATGGGCCGCGCGGCGAGCACTGCTTCGACCGCGGTCGGGACGGCCTCTGCGCCTGACGAGGTGCCTCCGGAGCCCGAAGCTGGCCACGCGGCGGAGCGCGCCTGGGAGACCTTTCTCGAGCGCTTCCCAGAGACCGAAACCGTCGACCTGATCCTGCCCGATCTGGTCGGCATCGCCCGCGGCAAGCGGCTCGCCGCCGAGGCCTTCGGCTCCGCCCTGGCGGGCGGGCTCGGCTTTGCCAGCTCCATCTACGGGCTGGATACGACCGGCGCGAACGTCGACGCTTCCGGACTGATCTGGGAGGAGGGCGACGCCGACCGTCCCTGTCGCATCGATCCGACCACGCTTGCGCCGGTACCGTGGCGCGAGGGCGGAGCCCAGGTTCTGGCCGGGCTCGGCGAGCGCGAGGGCGGGCCCTTCTTCGCCGATCCCCGGTTCGTTCTGTCGAAGGTCGCCGCGCGTTTTGCGCCCCTCGGCCTGACGCCGGTCTGCGCCCTCGAGCTCGAATTCTTTCTGCTCGATGCCCGCGCCGGCCGGGACGGCCGGCCGCGCGTCGCAGCCCGGCAGGGCGCCGGCGCCGCGACCGACTGCGGTGCGGTCTACGGCCTCGATCCGCTCGATGTCGAAGACGGCTTTCTCGGGCGGCTCGCCCGCTACTGCGCTGGCCAGGATCTGTTGGCGAAGGGTGCCGTCTCGGAATACGCGCCTGCTCAGTTCGAGGTCAATCTGGGGCACGTCGCCGACCCGCTCCGCGCCGCGGACCAGGCCTTCCTGCTCAAGCGCGCGATCAAGGCCGCGGCACGCGCCGAGGGGCTGCGCGCGACCTTCATGGCCAAGCCGTTCGCCGATCGGGCAGCGAACGGCCTGCATGTTCACGTCAGCCTCGCCGACCCCCGGGGCGACAACCGCTTCGCCACGGATGAGCAGAGTCTCGGCCACGCCATCGGCGGGCTGCAGGCGACCATGGCCGAGGCGATGCTGCTGTTTGCGCCCAATGCCAACAGCTTCCGGCGTCTCCGCCCGCTGAGCTATGCCCCTCTGGCGCCGACCTGGGGCTACAACAATCGCACCGTGGCGCTGCGCGTGCCGGCCGGGCCGGCGGCCGCGCGGCGGGTCGAGCACCGGGTGGCCGGCGCCGATGCCAACCCCTACCTCGTGCTCGCCACCGTGCTGGCCGGTATCCATCACGGCCTGAGCCGGCGGCTCGATCCGGGGCCGCCCGTCGAAGGCAACGCCTACGCCCTGGTCGAGCCGAGCCTGCCGCGCACCTGGGATCGTGCAATCGAGGCGCTCGAGAGCGCGGCCGTGCTGCCGGACTATCTGGGCGCCGGCTTCTGTCGCCTCTACCGCGTCTGCCGCGCCGCCGAGCGCGATCGCTTCGCGGACCTGATCACCCCGGCCGAATACGCCTGGTATCTCAGCACGGTCTGAGGACCGGCAATACCAAGCCCAAAAAGCCCCGACTTTCTGCGCTTGATACTAGTACTCACTGGCGTAAGTCAGTGATCCTTGCGGCGAGCCCTTTGGGATGGATCGTGGCTTGGCGCCACCGGAAGGGTGTGGCGCTGGCGTTGTAGGCTTCGATGAAGGCGTCGATGGCGGCGCGCAGCTGCGCGACC
>JBKPDM010000224.1:0-2852 GCA_046727895.1 Pseudomonadota bacterium
GTGCAGCACGACCAGAGCGGCGCGATGGGCCTGGTGATCAACCGCGTCATCGGCACCGGTCCGCTCGGCAAGCTGCTCGAGGGGCTCGGCGTCGACGGCGACACCCACGCGACAGCCGAAATCCAGATCCACTACGGCGGCCCGGTCGAGCCCGGCCGAGGCTTCATCCTGCACAGTCCCGACTATCGCGGCAAAGACACCCGCGTCCTCTCCGACATGGTCGCTGTGACCAGCTCCACCGACATCCTGCGCGACATGGCGGCGGGCAAAGGTCCGCGCAAGAGCCTGTTCGCGCTCGGTTATGCGGGCTGGGCGCCCAATCAGCTGGAGAGCGAGATCGCCGCGGGCGCCTGGGCGGTGATCGATCCTGACGAGGTGCTGCTGTTCGGTAACCAAAATGACAGCAAGTGGCAGCGCGCGATCGCCCGACGCGGCATCAATCTGTGAGTTGACGGCCCGAATCTGTGAGTTGACGGCCCGACCGAGCTGCCTTGCAGACCGCGCGCGGATGCCTCAGACAGAGGCGCTCATTGTGGTTGCCGCGGGATGTCCCTGGCTTTGAGCTCGGCGCGCTTGATCTTGCCGGTCGCGGTCATCGGCAGGTCGTCGACGAACGCGAGCGCGCGCGGGTACTCGTGCGCGGCGAGCCGCGCCTTGACGAACTCCTGAATCTCGCGGGCGAGCGTGTCCGAGGCCGCAACGCCGCCCTTCAGCACCACGAACGCCTTGACGATCTCGGTGCGCACCGGGTCGGGCAGGCCAACCACCGCAGCGAGTGCCACCGCGGGGTGGCGCATCAGGCAGTCTTCGACCTCGCCCGGGCCGATCCGGTAGCCGGCCGAGGTGATCACGTCGTCGGCGCGGCCGACGAACCAGAGGTAACCCTCGTCGTCCTTGCGACCGAGATCGCCCGTAAGCAGCCAGTCGGCCGCGAACTTGGCCCGCGTGGCGCTCGGGTTGCGCCAATACTCGAGGAACATGACCGGGTCCGGGCGCCGGATCGCGATGTTGCCGATCGCCCCGGTCGGCAGAATCGCGCCGTCGTCGCTCACGATCTCGACCGTGTGACCGGGAATCGGCTGGCCCATCGAGCCCGGGCGCACCGGCAGCAGGTCGGCCGAGTTGCCAACGACGAGGTTGCACTCGGTCTGACCGTAGAACTCGTTGATCGTGAGGCCGAAGGTCGCGCGGCACCAGTCGAGCAGCCCTTCGCCCAGCGTCTCGCCGCCGCTCGCGAGCGTGCGCAGGCGCCAGCCCTGGCCCGCCGCGGGCGCCACACTCGCCTCGCGCATCAGCTTGAGCGCGGTCGGCGGCATGAAGACGTTGCGCACGGCATGGCGGGCCATCAGCCGCAAGGCCTGCTCCGGCTCGAACTTGCGCGCGCGATGGGCGAGCACCGGCACGCCATGGTGCCAGGCCGGCAGGAGCACATCGATCAGGCCGCCGATCCAGGCCCAGTCGGCCGGCGTCCAGAACAGATCGCCCGGCTGCGGGAAGAACTCGTGCGGCAGCTCAACCCCGGGCAAATGGCCGAGCAGGACGCGGTGCGCGTGCAACGCGCCCTTGGGCGGGCCGGTCGTGCCCGAGGTGTAGATGATCAGTGCCGGGTCGTCGGGCCGGGTCGGCGCGCCCAGGCCAACACGCCCGCCTCGCTCCGCTGCTTTGGGAGGTCCGTGCCGATGATCACCGCCAGATCCGGCAGCCGGTCGCGGAGCGGCTCGATCTTGGCCAGGTTGTCGCGGTCGGTGATCAGCGCCCGCGCGCCGCTGTCGGCGAGGCGGTATTCGAGCGCGTCCGCACCGAAGAGGGTGAACAGCGGCACCGCAATCGCACCCATCTTGTAGGTCGCGACATGGGCGATCGCGGTCTCGGGGCGCTGCGGCAACAGGATGCCGATCCGATCGCCGGCACCCACCCCGTTGGCCGTCAGAACGTTCGCGAGCCGGTTGGCGCGGCGCATGATCTCGAGGAACGTGTACTCCTCGACCCGCCCGTCGCCGTCCTCATAGATCAGCGCCCGCCGCCCGGAATCGCCCGCGTGCCGGTCGCAGACGTCCCGGCCGATGTTGTAGCGCTCAGGGATCTGCCAGCGGAACCTGCGCCAGACTTCTTCGTAACTGCCTGCCCGCGTCAGCATGGAAGAGGGCTGCGTGACGTCATCCCGGACCGTCCGGACGCCACATGCCGTCGTCGCCGGTGAGACGGACGCTTTCGGCCAGCGCGCAGTCGGCATGCGGCCAGAGGCGGAGCGCGAGCAGAACCGCGGACGCGGCCATCAGCGCGAGAACGGCAAAGTCGATCTTCAGGCCCACGCCGGCTCCCAGCCATCCCGCGAGAGGATAGGTGATCAGGAGGCAGCCGTGGGCCAGGGCGAACTGCGCGGCGTAGAGGTACTGTCGGTCCTCGCGCATGCCCGAGCGGCGCAACAGTCCGCCTGCCGGGGTCTGCCCCAGCGAGCAACCGAGGCCGAGCGCGAACCACAACGGCAGCAGCAGGCCATAGCCGGGGAGCACGATGCCGCCGAGCAGCCCGCCCGCCACCAGGCCGGCACCGGCGAGCATCGCCGTGCGGTCGGGGATCGCCTCGAGGAGACGCGGCATGACCAGTGCGCCGAGCACCGAGCCGGCGCCAAAGGCCGCCAGCGCCAGCACGGTCGCCTCCTCGGTGAGGCCGAAGCGGGCCTGCACCAGAACGACGGTGTTGACGGTGACCATGGCGATGCCCGCCGCGACCGCGAGATTGAGGGCCAAAAGGCCGCGCAGGCGGGGCGTCGTAAGAAACATCCGCAGCCCGCGCGTCAAGCGGTCGCGGAGGTCGCTGCGGCGCGCGGCGCTCGGTCTGGGCAGAGTGAC
>JBKPDM010000225.1:0-8543 GCA_046727895.1 Pseudomonadota bacterium
GCCGAGAGCGCTCGGCTGATCTCGGCGCAATGCTCGACCGTCATCGGCGTCCGGTCCAACCGTTCGGCCATGACCTGAAGGGTTGGCCGCTGACCGCCGGTCACGAGGACCCGCACGAGCTCGAAGCCCAGATCTTGCAGCGCCGGTTCGATCAGCTCCGAGATCTCTTGGATCGACCCCACCAATAAAAAAGTGGGCCGGGAGCCCACCATCCACTTGCGGTTCAGGCGATTGATTGGCCCTTATATGCGCCCGCCGGCGCGGCGCTTCAAGGGTTTTTCACCTTTGCCGGCGCGGCGCTGCGCAGAAAGCGTAAGTAGACGCAGCGGCGGCCCGCCGCGACGGCCTTGCGCTCGTAGCGGGTCGCGGGCGCGTCGGCCCAGCGCTCACGCCAGTCCGCCGCCCGCTCGGCCGCCCAGACCAGCTCGGCCCGCGGCAGCAGCGCAAGCAGCATGGCGCGCGCGTAGCCCGCATCGTCGGTCGCGAGGCGCAGCTCGCCGCCCGGTCGCAGCAGGCGCGCGAACTCGGCCGCCGTCTCGCGGTTGACGATGCGGCGCTTGTGGTGGCGGGTCTTGGGCCAGGGGTCCGGGAACAGGATGAAGATCCGCTCGAGGCAGGCATCCGGCAGGGCCTGGAGCAGCAGGCGGGCGTCGTCGACCAGCAGGCGGAGGTTGGCGAGGCCTTCGGCTTCGGCGGTGGCCAGCAGGCGCGCCACGCCGCCGAGATAGGGCTCGCAGCCGAGCATGCCGACCGCGGGATGGGCGGCCGCCTGCGCGGCCAGATGCTCCCCGGCGCCGAAGCCGATCTCGAGCCAGAGGCGCGAGCGGCGATCGGGATACAACGATGCCGGATCGATCCGCCCGGCCTCGGGCAGGTCCAGGCGGACTTCCGGCAGACGCTCCGCGAGCAGGCGCTTGCGGTTAGCGCGGAGACGATGCCCCTGGCGGCGGCCGTAGATCAGCCGCTGCAAAGGTGTGGTGCGCGGGCTCCCGGCCTCAGGGTCACGCGAACGCGGCGCGCAGCTCGTCGACCAGATCGGTCCGCTCCCACGAGAAGCCGCCGCCCGGCTCCGGCTCGCGGCCGAAATGCCCATAGGCGGCGGTGCGCGCGTAGATCGGCCGCGACAGACCGAGATGCTCGCGGATGCCGCGCGGCGAGAGATCCATCAGCTCCTGCAGAACGGCGCTCAGGCGTACCGGATCGACCTCGCTGCCGCACTGGGTGTCGACGTAGACCGAGAGCGGCTTCGAGATGCCGATCGCGTAAGACAATTGGATCAGACAACGCTCGGCGAGACCCGCGGCGACCACATTTTTGGCCAGATAGCGGGCGGCATAGGCCGCCGAGCGGTCGACCTTGGTCGGATCCTTGCCCGAGAACGCGCCGCCGCCATGGGGTGCGGCGCCGCCGTAGGTGTCGACAATGATCTTGCGCCCGGTCAGACCGGCGTCGCCGTCGGGGCCGCCGATCACAAACTTACCGGTCGGGTTGACGTAGAATTCGTCCTCGGGGCACATCCAACCCTCGGGCAAGGCCGCCACCACGAACGGCCGCACTAGCTCGCGCACGTCGTCCTGGGACAGCTCGGGCGCATGCTGGGTCGAGACCACCACCGACGTCGCACAGACCGGTTTGCCGCCCGCATAGCGGAGACTGACCTGGCTCTTCGCGTCGGGGCCGAAATAGAGTGCCCGGCCCTCATGGCGCGCGTGCGCCATGGTGCGCAGAATGGTGTGCGCAAGCTGGATCGGCGCGGGCATCAGCTCCGCCGTCTCGGAACAGGCGAAGCCGAACATGATGCCCTGGTCGCCCGCCCCCTCGTCCTTGTTGCCGACCGCGTCGACCCCCATGGCGATGTCCGGGGACTGCGCGTGCAGCAGCACTTCGACCTTGGCCTTGGCCCAGTGAAAACCCGCCTGCTCGTAGCCGATCTCGCGGATCACCTCGCGGGCCATCTGCTCGATCCGCCCGGGCGTGATCACGTCGGGGCCGCGAACCTCGCCCGCGATGACGATGTGGTTGGTGGTCGCCAGGGTTTCCGCCGCGACCCGGGAGGTCGGATCGGCCGCCAGATAGGCGTCGACGATGGTGTCCGAGATCTGATCGCAGACCTTGTCCGGATGGCCTTCGGCAACGGATTCGCTGGTGAACACGAAGTCGGTTTGACGCATGCGGTGTCCCTCTGAGGGCGGCCCGCCGTTTCGATGACGGGCTCGGTCGGATCGAACAGGCCTGCTCGGCGAAACACCGCCGAGGCAACGGCGACAATGGTTGGTCAACGGCGACTGGATCTGGAAGCGGCATTGTTGTGCCGGAGATGGCGCGCTTCGGTCAAGTCCACTCTAGCGCACTATTGGGCAGCCTCGCTCAATGATCGCGTTTACCGTCATTGGCGGCGAGATTGGCGAGCGCCTTGGTCAGCTCGAACAGACGCTTGCGGACCGCGGCATCGCCGATCCGAAAGTAGGCCCGGACCAGCTCGAGGGTCTCGCGCCGCTCGAGCGGTAGCGCGGCATCGTCATCGTGATCGAAGGCGGTACCCTCCTCGGCCAGACCCCTGGCCACGTAGCCGCCGCCGAACGCGCCGCCAACTGCCTCGGGCAGGTCGTCGAAAAAAAACGATACCGGTACGTCCAGGATCTGCCCGAGCTCGAACAGGCGCGATGAGCCGATGCGATTGGCCCCGCGCTCGTACTTCTGCACCTGTTGGAAGGTCAGGCCGAGCAGCTCGCCGAGCCGCTCCTGGCTCATGCCGAGCAGCGTGCGCCGCAGGCGCAGCCGCTTGCCGACATGGACGTCGATCGGATTGGGCTTGGTCGCCATGCCGCGCCGTGGTCCACGATTTGCCGAACCTGCCGCCGGATAGCGCCGACCGATCGGGCGATCGACTGTGGTTGTCCCGGCACGTTCTCAGCCCGTTGTAGCGGGTTTTGCGGATTTGTTAACCTCTCGCGCCGCCTCGCGGGCCCGGATTTCAACGAAAACCATGGCCATGGCGGCCGCGCCCGCCAGGACAATGACCGACCAGGCGCCGAGGCGCGCGTAGATCGTAGGAGCCAACAGCGGCTGCGGCAAAGCCGCGTCGAGCACGCCGGTCTCATCCAAGCCGAGGCTGGCCGTGACGCGACCCCAGGGGTCGATCACCGCCGAGATCCCGGTATTGGCGCTGCGTACCAGCGGCAGACCCTCCTCGACCGCCCGCATGCGCGCCATGGCGAAATGCTGGTATGGTCCCGTGCTGCGACCGAACCAGGCATCGTTGGTGACATTGAGAAGCCAGGCCGGCCGGTCGCCCGGATTGACCACCCGGCCGGGGAAGATCGCCTCGTAGCAGATCAGCGGGCTGAATGGCGGCAGCCCCGGCACGGCGATGGTCTCGCGGCCAGGGCCGGGCTGGAAGTCGATGCTGCCCTGGGTCAGCTTCTCGAGCCCCAGGCGGCCGAGGAGGCCGCGCAACGGCAGGAACTCCCCGAACGGCACCAGATCACGCTTGTCGTAACGCGCCCGAACCGTGCCTTGTCCATCGACCACGAACAGGCTGTTCCAGGCGCGCGGCGGCTCGGACGACAGATCGAACCGCTCACCACCCGTCACGAGCAGACCGCCGGGCGGCACCACGGCCGCGACCATTGCCCGCGCGGTCGGATCCTGCTCGAGCGGGTAGGGGGTCGCCGACTCGGGCCAGATCACGTCTGTGACGTCATCGGGAGAGCGCGCGGAGAGGTCGAGGTAGCGCTGAAACCATCGCGCTCTGAGTTCCGGCTGCCACTTGTGGTGCTGGGCGATGTTGCCCTGGACCAGGCGCAGCCGGACTCCGGGGACGGCCGAAGATTCGGCGCCGGCGAGGCGAGCGGCACCGCCTGCCCAGATCAGGGCCAGTCCGAGGGCGGCCACCGCCAGCGGTCGCCAGTGGCGGCGCCAGCCTTCGGCCTCGAGCAGAACCACGGGCAGGGCGCCGAGCAGCACCGCCATCAGGCTCAGCCCATAGGCGCCGGTCACCGCCGCCAGCTGGCTGATCGCGGTCGAGCCGGTCCAGACGTAGCCGATCAGATTCCAAGGGAAGCCGCCGAACAGCGTACCCCGGAGCGCCTCGGTGGCGGTCCAGGTGAGCGCCAGAGCGAGGGCGGCGGCGATCGGGCTCCGCCAGCGGTAGAGGACCGTAAGCCATGCCGCGAGCGCCGGATAGATTGCCAGCCCCGCGCAGAGCAGCACCACGGCCGGCACGGCCAAGGCGCCGAACCGCTCCGGATCGGTGAAGAACGCAATGCCGATCCAGTACAGCCCCGCCAGGAGATGGCCGAAGCCGAACGACCAGCCGAGCAGGAGAGCCTGCCACCGTCGCTCGATGCGCCGCAGCAGGTGCAGAAGACCGGCGAAACCGAACAGTGTCGGCCACAGATAGAAAGGCGCCAGGGCAAGCGCGACCAGGCCCCCGAGGACAAACGCGACGATGAAAGGTCGGCGCCGGACGATCGCCAGCCAGGCCGGGACCGCGACGCCCGCGCGTCGAACTGGAGCCGCCAGCGACAAGGACTAGAGCTCGTCGGCCGGCACGGCGGCGGCTGGCGGCCGGCGGACGATGCGCAGCCGCTTGACCCGGCGCGGATCGGCATCGACGACCTCGAACTCGATCCCGGCCGGATGGCGGACCACCTCACCCCGCGCCGGCACCCGGTCGAGCAGGGTGAAGATCAGGCCGCCCAAGGTGTCGACGTCCTCGCGCCGCTCCGGCTCGAGCAGCTGCAGCCCGAGGCGGGCCTCCAGATCCTCGACCTCGACCCGGGCATCGGCGTCGAGCGCACCGTCGGCCAGCTCGGTGATACGCGGCGGCACGATCTTGTCGTGCTCGTCCTGGATCTCACCGACGATCTCCTCGACCAGATCCTCGATCGTGGCCAGGCCGTCGGTGCCGCCATACTCATCGACGACGATCGCCATGTGGACACCGGTATCGCGCATCTGGAGAAGAAGATCGAGAACCCGCATCGAGGGCGGCACGAACAGCGCTTCGCGCACGATCCGCTCGAGCGCGAAGTCCGAGCCGTCGCCCCAATACGGCAGAAGATCCTTGATGTGGACCATGCCGATAACTTCGTCGAGGTTCTCGCGGAAGACCGGCAGACGGGTATGCATGGCGTCGCGCATCGTGCCGACGACCTCGGCGAGGCTCGCCTTGACGCTGATCGCCTTGACGTCGGTGCGCGGCACCATGACGTCCCAGACCTGCAGCGCGCCGAAGCTGAGCGCATTGAGCAACAGCTCCCGCTCGCCTTCGGTGAATTCGGCGCGGTCCGGCGTCGCCTCCTCTTCGTGCTCCTCGATCAGCTCTTCGAGGGTCTCGCGCAGCGAACCCTCGCCGTTGCGGCGTCGCGCGAGCACCCGCAGCCGGGTCAGCAGGCCGCGTAGAAGCGAAGCCTGGGCCTCGCGTCCTTCGGCGGACAGCTCCTTCATCGTCCCGCCTCCGGCGGGCAGGCATCGGCCGGGAGCGGCAGAGTCTCGGCGTACGGGTCGGGAATTCCGAGATCGGCCAGGATCGCGCGCTCGAGCCGCTCCATGCGGCGCGCGTCGTCATCATCCTGATGATCGTGACCGAGCAGGTGCAGGCAGCCATGCACGAGGAGGTGGCTGAGGTGATCGCCGAGCGGCTTGCCTTCGGCCGCGGCCTCCCGCTGTGCCGTCTCGGCCGCGACGACGATGTCGCCGAGCAGGATGGGAACCGGCGAGGATGGCCGCTGCTGACCAGGAGCGAGCTGCAGGCACGGGAACGACAGCACGTTGGTCGCCCGATCCTGACCGCGATAGGCGGCGTTCAGCCCGCGCATGGTCGCGTCGTCGCAGAGCAGAACGCTGATCTCCGCATCGGCGCAGCATGCCGCCGGCGCACCGCGCCGCAGCGTCGCGATGACGGCCTGGCGACAGAGAGGCTCGGGGTCGCCCAGAGCGGCCCGCCAGGGGGCCGCGGTGATGGTCACGGAGACCGTACTTGGTCCGTCGCTGTCCATGGGTGCAGGCAAGTCTGCGCCGGGTCGGCGGCGCGCCGTCGCTTAGGGCCGAGCGCAACGATCGGCTGGTCAGCCATGGTCGGCCTTGAGGTTCGAACCCGCGCCTTCAGCGGCGTCGGCGCGGTACGCCTGGATGACCTTCTCGACCAGCGGATGGCGGATGATGTCGTTCTCGGTGAAGCGGATGACGGCGACCTGGCCGATCGGATCGAGCCGGGCAACCGCGTCGTTCAAACCGGACGTCGAGCCGGGCGGCAGATCGTGCTGGCTGGGATCGCCGGTCACCACCATGCGGGAATTCTCACCGAGGCGGGTCAGGAACATCTTCATCTGGGCGGGGGTCGTGTTCTGGCCCTCGTCCAGGATCACAAACGCGTTCGACAAAGTTCGGCCCCGCATGAAGGCGAGTGGCGCGATCTCGATCTGACCGCTCTCCAGCTTCGCCCCGAGTTTGCCCTCCGGTAGCATATCCTGCAAGGCGTCGTACAGCGGCCGGAGGTAGGGATCGACCTTGTCCTTCATGTCGCCTGGCAGAAAACCCAGGCGTTCGCCGGCTTCGACGGCCGGTCGCGACAAAATCAGCCGCTCGACGATCCGCTGCTTGAGCAGCGCCACCCCGGTCGCGACCGCGAGATAGGTCTTACCGGTGCCGGCCGGGCCGATCCCGAACACCAGATCGTGCCCCTGCATCGCCCGCATGAAGGCGGCCTGGGTCGGCGAGCGCGGGCTGATCCGCCGCCTGTCGGTCCGGATCAGCACGTCATCGCCCGGCAGCCCAATGGCGTCGCGCGCCCCGCGCACGACCATCCGCACGATCGCCTCGACTTCGCTGCGGTCGATCTCGAGACCGCACTCGAGCCGGTGGTAGAGATCCTGCAGGACCGCGCTCGCGGCTTCGACCGCCTCGGGCTCGCCGTTGATCGTGACCAGATTGCCGCGCGCCGCCAGATGGACCGGAATATGCTGCTCGATCAGCGCCAGATGCTCATGGTGGCCGCCGAACAGACGCGCGCAAAGACCATTGTCGTCGAAGTGAAGGGTCTGCGATTCGATGCCCGCCGGTGCTGCAGGGACCGCTTTCAGGCGCATGCCGCTCTACCTCGTGCCAACTCCTGCGCCGCCCGCGGGAGGTCGCCGATCGGAACGCCCGCGAGGCTGTGAGCATGGTTCTCGGTAATCATGACCTGGATCAGCTGGCCGGGTGACGTGCCCGGGGCCTCCACGTGGACCGCCTGGAGATAGGGCGTGCGGCCGACCAGCTGGCCGCGGTAGCGCCCGGCCCGCTCGAGCAGCACGGGCAGCGTGCGGCCGACGGTGGCCCGCTGGAACGCCTGCGCCTGCTCCGCGAGCAGCGCCTGCAGCTCGGCCAGCCGCTGGCGCTTCACCTCCTCCTTGACCTGTCGGCGCATGGTGGCCGCCGGCGTGCCGGGCCGCCGGCTGTATCGGAACGAGAACGCCTGGGCGAAGCCGATCTCGGCGACCAGTGAAAGCGTCGCCCGGAAGTCGGCATCGGTCTCGCCGGGAAAGCCGACGATGAAATCCGACGACAAGGCGATGTCCGGCCGCGCCCGACGGAGCGCCTCGACGATCCGGCGGTAGTCATCGGCGCTGTGACGGCGGTTCATCGCCGCAAGGATCGCGTCGGAGCCGGACTGCACGGGCAGGTGCAGAAACGGCATCAGCTTCTCGATCCGACCGTGGCTCTCGATCAGCTCGGGGCTCATATCGCGCGGGTGTGAGGTGGTGTAGCGGATCCGCTCGAGCCCATCGAGCCCGGCGAGCGCTTCGATCAGCCTGGCGAGCGACCAGCTCCGCCCATCCGGCCCCTCACCCCGATAGGCGTTCACGTTCTGCCCGAGCAGGGTGATCTCGCACGCCCCGGCGGCGACCAGGCGCCGCGCCTCGGCGATGATCGCCAGCGCCGGCCGGGAGGCTTCGGCGCCGCGGGTGTAGGGTACGACGCAGAAGGTACAGAACCGGTCGCAGCCTTCCTGCACGGTGAGAAAAGCCGAGACGCCCGGCGGAGTAGCCGTCTCTTCGGGCAGATGGTCGAATTTGCTCTCGAGCGGAAAGTCCGTGTCGAGCGCGGCGCCTCGCTCGCGCGCGCGCCGGTGCAGCAGTTCGGGCAGGCGGTGATAGGCTTGCGGCCCGACCATCAGGTCGACGTAGGGCGCGCGCTCCAGCAGGGCCTTGCCCTCGGCCTGGGCGACGCAGCCCGCCACGCCGATCACGAGGTCGCTGCCGGCGGCGCGTCGCCTGGCGCGCAGCTGCTGCAGCCGGCCGAGCTCGGAATAGACTTTTTCAGCCGCCTTCTCGCGAATGTGGCACGTGTTCAGGATCACCAGATCGGCGTCGTCCACGCGCTCGGTCACAAGGTAGCCGTGCGGCAGCAGGGCGTCCGCCATGCGACCGGAGTCGTAGACGTTCATTTGGCAGCCGTAGGTCTTAATGAAGAGTTTCTTGGACACGCCTCAGCGGCCGCCGATCGTCGAGTCAGGGATGTGCTGCAAAGCCTGTCAGCTTGTTCGAGCCCCTCGTAAC
>JBKPDM010000226.1:0-2834 GCA_046727895.1 Pseudomonadota bacterium
CTGGTGGCGATGCAGCTGGGGCAGCTGCGGGCACCGGCGCTTGCTTCCTAACCCGCGGCGTTCGATCTGGCCCGCGCTGATCGGAACAACAACGCCCCGTATCTACTTCCACACAGGCGACAGCGTCGCAGTAATGTGCGCGCTTCTGGCCTAGCGAGCGGCCCTCGTCCATCAGCCGCTGCCGCGCCTGGAGCCCCCGTTGCTCGTCCAACAGCACGCAGGCCCGCTCTGCCACCTCGCGCCGCTGCTGTACGGTCGCCTCAGCTGAGAGCCGGCTCAGGAGACGCTCGCAAGCTGATCAGGAACAAGCCGCAGATCCCCGCCTGGGCACGCAGCTCGGGCGTCGATTGTTGAACCTCTGAACGGCGCCTCGACTCACCGAGCAGACCCTCGCTCGCCCGGCCCCGGAGCTTCTGACGACGCTCTTCGAGCAGCCCACCGAGCTCCATGGGGGCACCCGGCAGCCGGCGCGAGCGCCGCCGAGGGCTACGGGGACGAGCAGGAACCTCGGAACGATTGCGGCGTTCTCGTTTCGCACCGGAGGAGAAACGTTGAGAGAAGTTCGCACGCGGGCGCGCCAGCCGTATGCGGTGACCAGAGGCGTCATTGTCCTGGTCCAGGAGACGCGCTTCGAGGTCGAGAACGCGCAGGGCCGGCGCCGGTTATTCCTACTGTGTCGCGACGCGCCGCTCGAGCCCGCTGACCTGCAGACGCTGCTTGCGGCCGGGACGGCTGTCAGGGTCGAGCATGACGAAGCGGAGGGGCTGATCGCGGCGACCGCGCACGACGTAACGCCGATCGGCTGATGGAACCACGTGCGGCACCCGCCGTTCATATCGATGCGCGATAGGAGGAGCGCTGATGAGCAGCCGGAACGTGACGAGCCGCGCCGCCGCCTTTGTGCGGGACTGGTCGTTGCCGCGCCAGCTGGCGGGCGAGAGCTCGAAATCCAAGGCGGCCGAGAGCACCTACTCGCGGGCTCTGCGCCCGCGGCTCGAGCAGGCGGATAAGGTCGGGACCAGCATCTGCCCATACTGCGCCGTCGGCTGCGCCCAGCTGGTCTACGCCCGGAACGGGCGGGTCATCCACATCGAGGGCGATCCGCGCAGCCCGATCAACCAGGGCACGCTCTGCCCGAAGGGGGCCCGCCACCTTCGGCCTGCTGACGAGCCCCTTGCGGCTGACCAAGGTGCTCTACCGCGCTCCTCATTCCGTCCGCTGGGAACACCGCCCGCTCAGCTGGGCGATGGACCGAATCGCGTATCTCACCAAGCGCACGCGCGACGAGACCTTCGTGCAGAAGCTGCCCGACGGCAAGACCGTGAACCACACGCTGGGCGTCGGCTCGCTCGGCGTCGCCACCCTCGACAACGAGGAGAACTACCTGCTCAAGAAACTGTTCGGCGGCGGCTTGGGCATGGTCTGGATCGAGAACCAGGCCCGCGTCTGACACTCCTCATCGGTGCCCAGTCTGGGCGCCACGTTCGGCCGGGGGGCATCGACGATGCCCCAATGGGACTTGGCCAATGCGGACTGCATCGTCGTGATGGGGTCCAACATGGCCGAGAACCACCAGATCGCGTTCCGCTTCGCGCTCCAGGCCAAGGCCAAAGGCGCGACGCTGATCCACGTCGACCCGCGCTTCACGCGCACCTCGGCGCTCGCGGACATTTATGCGCCGGTGCGCGCCGGCAGCGACATCGCGTTTCTCGGCGGCATCATCCGCTACATCCTGGAGAACGGTCTCTGGTTCGTGGAGTACGCGCTCAACTACACCAACCTCGCGACCATCATCGATGAGCGCTACCAGGGGCCGGACGAGCTCGATGGCAAGTTCTCGGGCTGGAGCGACGAGAAGCGCTCGTACCTGCTCGACAGCTGGCAGTACGAGGGCATGGTCGTGCCGTCGTCGCTCGCCGAGCACTACGTCAATACCACCGAATCCTTCGGCGAGCACGCCAAGCGCCTGAGCCGGCATCCGGTGCCGCAGGACAAGACGCTGCAGCACCCGATGTGCGTCTATCAGATCCTGCGCCGGCACTACGCGCGCTACACGCCGGAGATGGTCGAGCGCGTCACCGGCTGCCCGAAGGAGACCTTTCTCAAGGTCGCCGAAGCGCTGACCCGCAACTCGGGCCCCGAGCGCACAGGTACCTTCTGCTACGCGGTCGGCTGGACCCATCACAGCACCGGCGTGCAGATGATCCGTGCGGCGGCCATGATCCAGTGCCTGCTCGGCAACGTCGGCCGGCCCGGCGGCGGCATCCTGGCGCTGCGCGGCCACTGCAGCATCCAGGGCAGCACCGACATCCCCACGCTCTACAACATGCTGCCGACCTACCTCGCGCAGCCGCACGCGTACAAGCCGCACGACACGCTCGAGGACTATCTCGAGGCGGAGCAGGTGCCGACCGGTTGGTGGTCGAATTTTCCCAAGTACGCGGTGAGCCTCTTCAAGGCCTGGTACGGCGACGCGGCGACCCGGGACAACGCGTTCGGCTACGAATGGGTGCCGAAGATCGTCGGCGACCATTCGCAGCTGCCGATGACGCTCGCGATCCGCGACGGCCTGATCCGCGGCATGTTCATCATCGGCCAGAATCCAGCGGTCGGCGGCAGCAACTCGAAGCTCGTGCAGCGGGGGCTCGCCGAGCTCGACTGGCTGGTCGTGCGCGACTTCAGCGAGAACGAGACCGCGGCTTTCTGGCGCGACGGCGATCCGGTGAAGAGCGGAGAGCTGCAGCCAGAGGACATCAAGACCGAGGTCTTCCTGATGCCGGTCGCACTCGCCGGCGAAAAGAATGGCACCTACACCAACCTGCACCGGCTGGTGC
>JBKPDM010000227.1:0-8525 GCA_046727895.1 Pseudomonadota bacterium
GACTTATCCACACCTGGCCGGGAGGCGGCCGCTCGAAACTTGGCCTGACTTCGCGCTGCTGCCCGGCCGCGATGACGGCGACCGTTGGAGTGACGGCATGCGCAAGGATGACTTGGCACGCCCCAGCTCGGTCTTGCAGGACCTGTTTGCCGAGCGGCAGGTGTATTTGCGCAGCGGCCCGAACAGCCACTACGTGGTGCTCTCGCGGCCACTGCAGATCGGGGTGACGATCGGCCTGATTCTGATCGTCGCCTGGCTGGCTCTTGCGTCCTACGGCGCGGTCTCCAAGCGGTTTGAAGCGGCGCGCCTCGAAGATGTCAACCAGAGTCTGCGTGCTGCCGCCGACGCGGCTCAGCCGACCGAGGAGCTGCGCGCCGCGGCGAAACGAGTGCCGCAACTGACGACCGCCCTGGCAGCGGCCGAAGCCGAACGCGATCGCGCAAAGAGCGCGGCCGATGCGGCCGCGGCTGCAGCGGGCGAGCTGCGGCAGAAGCTCGCGCTGGCCGAGGATCGGGTGCGGGAGCTGACTGCCGCCCCCGATCACGCGGGCGGCGGCCAGGCGAGCGCGTCCGGCGCGGCGGCCGGCCAGGCGGAGACCGCCTCTGCGGCGGCCGAGGTCGATCGCCTGCACGCCGAGCTCGCTTCGGCCAACGAACGGATCGATCGTCTCACCGCCGACCAGAAGAGGCTGCAGACGCAACTCGATGCCTCGGGTACCGACGCGGCACGGCTGCGCGAGCAGCTCGACGCGGCAAGGCAGGAAGCCCAAACTCTCCGGCAGACGGCCGAAACGGCGCAGACGAAAGTGGCCGGTCTCGAGACGCAGCTCGCGGCGCTGCAGACGCCGGCGCCGAGTGAGCCGCCGTCGACCGCCGGGCAGCTCGCCGAGGTCAAAGCTGCGGACACGGCGGCGGAGGAGGAGGTGGCTCAGCTGAAGGAGGACCTCGCCGGCGCCAAGGCGACGATTGCGACGCTGAGTGCCGATCTCGAGGCCGCCAAGAGCGATCTCGGCGCGGCGCGCCAGTCCCAGGCCCCCGCCGCAGGCGGCGCACCGACCGGACCGGCGGGCGAGGCTGAGGTTGCGAACCTGCATGAGCAACTGGCGGCTGCGAATCAACGGATCAGCGAGCTCGAACAGGCGCTGGCCAATCTGGCGCCTCTGCCGCCGCCGCCGGCACCGCGCTGACCCGGGCTGCCACGCTGTCGCCAGCTCATTCGATAAGGACCTGATGGGCAAAGCGGTCGCCGTCGCTGATGGTAAGCTGGTTGAAGCCGAGGATCTTCAGGAGGTCGAAGAACGTGAAGGTCTCGACAGCGCCGAGTTCCTGAAACAGCGGTGTTCCGCGCGCGACCGAGGTGAGCATCGCGAGCAGCGCGCGCGCCCGATAGAGCGTGTCGATCACGCCGCCCTTGAGGGCGACGATGAGCAGCTTCTCCGCCTCGTCGCCCTTCGCGAACACGGCGAACTCAGGCGGGTAAGGGTTGTTCAGCATCTGGCGGGTCAGCTGGACGACGAAGCCGATGCGGCGCGTTCGATTGGAGTCCGGCAGCGTCTTGGCGCGCGCGACGTAGGTCTCGATGGTCTGCGGCGTCGGATAGTAGTAGCCGGCATGGCGATCGTCCGCCCGGCTGGCGGCGCCCTGGCACAGAATCACGAGCCCGACCGCGCCGGGCAGACAACGCCCGATGATCCCTGTCCAGAAGGCGAGCGTGGGCATCCCGGGAAGCCGCGACATCAGCGCTCCTCACTGCGTCGGCCGAACCGCAGCGCGGCGGTCGGTCGTGTCGTTTTCAGCCAGATCGATCCACCTCGTCGGCGAGCGTCCGGAGGGCGTCCGAAACCTCGACCCGATAGGGCGGGTGATGCGCCAGGCGTCGCAGGTGCCTCGGCAAGCGCTCGAGCTGAGCTGCGCACAGCGTGCGCGCGTCTTCCAGCGTGGGCAATACACCGATTCGTCGGCCGTTGCGCATTACCTGGCAGATCAGCGGTTGCCCCTCCTGGGCATCGTCCTCCAGACTCAGGACGTCGCCCGCCATCGTTCCGCTCTCGTCGTAGCGGCGCCAGACCTGTTTGCGCCCCGGCCAGGTCGCCTTGCCTTCGGAGCGCTTGCGCTTGGGCGCACCAGCGTACTCTTGGATCTTGTAGGCGCAATCCAGCGCCGGCGCATCCTGTGACGTCGTGAGGCTGGTACCGACGCCGTAGCCATCGATCGGCACCCCGTCTGCGATGTAGCGCTGAAGCAAATCTTCGTCCAGCCCACCGCTCGCGAAGATCGAGACGTCGGCGAGCTCGCCCCGATCGAGAATCCGCCGCACCCGGCGGGCATGCCCGGCGAGATCGCCGCTGTCGAGGCGGACGCCGCGCACCTTGAGGCCAAGTTGCGCCAGCCTTGGCGCCAGCTCGACCACTTTGTGTGCGCCGCGCTCGGTGTCGTAGGTATCGATCAGGAGCGTCGCGTGCTCGGGGCGCGAGCGGGCGAAGCTCAGGAACGCAGCGGCCTCGTCGTCGTGCGCTTGGATGAAGGAATGCGCCATGGTGCCGAAGATCGGCACGCCGAAACGGGCCTCGGCAAGGGTGGTCGCGGAGCCGGCGAAGCCGGCGAGATAGCTGGCCCGTGCGGCGAGCAGACCAGCCTCGGCGCCATGCGCCCGGCGCAGCCCGAAATCGACCAGCGTCTTGCCCGGCGCCGCCAGCACCAGGCGGGCCGCTTTGGATGCGATCAAGGTCTGGAAGTGCAAGAGATTGATGATCCGGGTTTCGATCAGCTGGGCTTCGGGCAACGGCGCGGTCACCCGCAGAATCGGCTCGCTCGGAAAGGCCGCCGTGCCCTCGGGCATGGCGTGGACATCGCCCGTGAAGCGCCAGCGCGCGAGATCGTCGAGGAGGTTCTGCTCGAATCGCCCGCTGTCGGCGAGCCACCCGAGCTCGTCCTCGTGAAAGCGGGCATTCTCCAGGAACTCGACCGCCTGCTCGAGACCGGCAGCGATCAGAAAGCCGCGTCTTGCCGGCAGCTTGCGGATGAAGAACTCGAACACCGCGGTCGCCGTCATGCCGGCGTCGCGATAGGCCTGCAGCATGTTGAGCTGGTACAGGTCGGTGAGGAGCAGACTTCTGCCCAACTCGGTCGTTATTGGCGGACGCACGAGATCAGCTCCGAAACGGGCTTCCCACCACCCGCTCGACGATCACCGCGCTCGACGCGCCCCGTCGTCCGAGCAGCGTGCTGAAGCGACCAGGGTTCACCCGTCGCGATCCTCCACCGGCGCCTCAGTCATGAGAATATCGTAAACCGCGGCGACCCGCTCCTTGAGCCGTCGCTCGAGGTCACCCATGACATCGGTCTCGTCAGCGGCCCAGGCAAGCGCCTCTTCCAGCTCCGCGGGGGTCGCACCGGTTGCGAGGATCGCCTCGAGCTTGACCGCATCGAGGTGCCCCACGATTTCGTGGATTTCGCTCAGGGTCGCCCGCTCCTGCTTCTTTCGCGCTGGCTCAACCATGCTCTTCTCGCCCGGCTCCGGATCTACGGCATCCGCCCTCTCGTTTGCCTTCCCGCATCCTCGCGGGCCATGGTGCTGCGTTCAATGATTCAGATCAGCTGCAACCCGCGACCCAAGACACCTGTCATTCGATGCCGAAGCCTGCCGGTTCCTGACCGGCGCCGGCCACTTTGATCTGCATCAAGCTCGGGGCCGCGAAGCCGTGGCATACTGCGCAACCGGCGAGGCGGAATGCCCACAGACGGGCGAAGCGAGGCGGTCAGCGGCCTTCGGGCGGATGGTCGCCGAGCGAGGAACCCGGAGGTGATCCGCTTCGGCGGGGCCCGCAGCTCGATCCTCCAATGCCAAGGGAGGGAGGCGGAGAGGCGTGGCTGCGGGCCCTCGATTGTGGCGGAGATCCATTTGACTGTGCCGCATCCCAAGCGGTGCGGCTGGCGGGAAACGTCGGAGACGTCTCCAGTCGGGCGACCCGCCGATAAGGAGCGGGCAGCGATGCTCACGATCAGCCTGGATAAGGTCTGCTATGTCATCGCCTAAGGCGCGCGAGCTGGACGTCAAGGTCGCGCCGGAGGAGCTCGATGACGGCTCCAGCATGGAGCGCATCCTGGAGGACTACGCCGACGATCCGACGCTCGAGGAGCTGCGGGGATTCCTCGCCGCGCAGAGCGACGACGAACTCAGCGAGCTTCTCGCCCTGAGCTGGATCGGACGCGGCGATTTCGGCGCCGACCAGTGGCTCGACCTGATGAAAGAGGTCCGTGACGTGCGCGAGAAGCACACGGTCGACTACCTGATCGGGACTCCGCTGCTGGCCGACTATCTGGGGAAGGGTTTGGCCCAGTTCAACCTCGCCTGCGACGACTGATATGAGAGCTGTTGCGCTGCCTTCTGGGCAGGCGCGCTCACATTTGCTCGAGCAACCCGTCTGGCACCGATCGTTCAGGCGTCGCGCGTCCAGCTCACCCGGATCAGGTAGCTCTTCTCCTCGTAGTGAAAGTCGAGGTCCCCTTCGTAGGCGCGATGCAGCGCCTCACCGATCCGACGCGGCAGGTGAATGTCGGTGGTGGTGATCAGGATGCCGACCGGCTGCTCCTCGATCGCCATGATGCGGTTCATCGGATGGAGACCCTTCTCCAGCTCCTCCTGATGGCGGGCGAGGCCAAGGATTTCATCCTTGTGCGCGGCAACGAAGCTGCCCGAAACCGTCACGGTGCCGGCAGGGTATCGGTCGTTGCTGCGGTGACAGGCCTGACAGAGCTCCTGATAGGCGGGTGCGGGCGGCTCCGACCAATGCCAGCGTCCATCCTGGTAGACGGCGGCGCACTGCGGACAGACCGTCGGCTCGCGCAGTTTCACTCGGCTCTGATAGGGGTCGTGGACGCGCTCCTGAATGAGCCGGTCACGTCGTTGTTGCCCTGCTCCCTTGCCCATCTGGCTCATCGCCGGCTCCATCTGCTGCCTTGCGCGTCAACCGAGCCGCGCGTCGCCGCCTCGGGCCCATGGATCCTCATTTCGCGACGGCGCAGCTCCGCGAACAGCTGAATTTGCCAGGCCCCTGATTCGCGACCATTGATCTGGGTCAAGGCTTGCCCAGGTCCACTCGGTTCAGCTTTGTTCTTACGAAGTTCTCGGTCACGGAGGTGCCATGATCGGCGAGGGAGAGGCGTCGGCCGAGGTGCGCTCGCTGCGGATCGAGCCGGTCGGTCTCGAGGGCCTGCTGGGCTTGCCACCCGCGGCGCGAGCTCTGATCCTGTTCGCCCACGGCAGCGGCAGCGGGCGCCTCAGCCCGCGCAACAATTACGTCGCGGCGGCGCTGCGCCGGGCCGAGCTCGCCACCCTGTTGTTCGACCTGTTGACCGAACGCGAGGCGGCCGATCGCAAGAACGTCTTCGATATCGAGCTGCTCGCCGAGCGCCTGCTTACGGCAACCCGCTGGACGCACGAGCAGGCCGCGACCAGAGATTTACCGCTCGGCTACTTCGGCGCCAGCACCGGTGCCGCGGCCACGCTGGTCGCCGCGGCCAGATCCGAGCTCGCGATTGGCGCCATCGTCTCGCGCGGCGGCCGTCCGGACATGGCGGGTCCGGCGCTTATTGAGGTGCGGGCGCCAACCCTCCTGATCGTCGGCGGCGATGATGTTCAGGTGCTGGCTCTGAACCGGACCGCGCTGGCCAGGCTGCGTTGCGCAAAGAAGCTCGAGATCGTGCCCGGCGCCAGCCATCTGTTCGAAGAGCCCGGCACGCTCGACGCCGTGATCGATCTGGCGCGTCAATGGTTTGCCGATCATCTTCTGTCGACCACTTCTAAATGAGGGCCAAGCGTGGTGTTCGAGATGTTCACACAGCGCAACACCTTCGCCAATCGGACCGAGGCCGGGCGGCGCCTCGCCGATCAGCTGCTCCGCTTCAAGGACGAGCGCCCGGTGGTCCTGGCCCTGCCACGGGGCGGCGTGCCGGTCGGCTTCGAGGTTGCCAAGGTGCTCGAGGCGCCCCTGGACCTGATCCTCGTGCGCAAGATCGGCGCGCCGTTCCAGCCCGAGCTCGCGATCGGCGCGGTGGTCGACGGCAGCCGCCCCGAAACCGTGCACAACCAGAGCCTGATCGAGGAGTTCGGGATTCCGGCAAGCTACCTCGAGAGCGAAAGCGCCCGCCAGCTCGAGGAGATCGAGCGGCGCCGCAAGCTCTATCTGGCCGGCCGGGAGCAGGTCGCTGTCGAAGAGCGCACCGCGATCGTGGTCGACGATGGCATCGCCACCGGGGCGACCATGGAGGCAGCGCTGCACGCCACCCGCCGGGCCAAACCGAAACGCCTGGTTCTCGCCGTGCCGGTCGCGCCGCCGGATAGCATCGCGCGCCTGCGGCCCGAGGTCGACGAGGTGGTCTGCCTGGCGACGCCCCGCTACTTCGGCGCGATCGGCGCGTTCTACGTCGATTTCCGCCAGCTGACCGACGACGACGTGATCCGGCTGCTGGAGGAGGCGGCGAGCGGGTCCAGCGCTCGGGAGCCCTCTGCGCCAGAGTAGATGCCGGGCATTCGGCTCCACATTGCGGCCATACGAACGGAGCGTCAGAGCAGCAGGGGGAAGTGAGCCATGGTGGTCGGCGCTAAGATGCTCGAAAGCGCGCGCGAGAAGCTCTATACCGCCGTGCTGTCCGATGTCCTGGACACGCTCGGTTATCGCCATCAGGCGTTGCCGCCGCGCATCCGGCCGCTGGATGAGGAGCTGGTCCTGGTCGGGCGCGCCCGCACGGGGCTGTACCGCGACGTCTATCACCTGCCGTCGGGGCACAACCCCTACGAGCTGGAGATTGCCCTGATCGACGACCTGAAGCCGGGCGACGTCCCGGTGCTCGGTTGCGGCACATCCGGCCGAATCGCGCCCTGGGGCGAGCTGCTGAGCACCGCGAGCCGGGCGCGCGGCGCTCATGGTTGCGTCACCGACGGCCTCATGCGCGACATCAAGGCGATCCGGGCGCTCGGGTTCCCGGTCTTCCACGGCGGCATCGGGCCGCTCGATTCCAAGGGCCGGGGCGAGGTCTGCGCGATCGACGTGCCGATCGAGTGCGCCGGGGTCACCGTCAACCCCGGGGATCTGGTGTTCGGCGACGCCGATGGCGTGATCGTGGTGCCGCAGCCGATCGTTAAGCAAGCGCTCACTCTGGCGCTCGAGAAAGTCGAGGGGGAAGATCGGACCCGCGCGGAGCTGCAGCAAGGCGCGCGGCTCGCCGACGTATTCAGGAAATACGGCGTGCTCTGAGCACAATGCACGGCCGACCATGAGCCAATGGAGCGATCATGACCGACCTCGCCACGATGTTGGGCCACGATCCCAGCGCCCGCATCCTGATCCCGCACATCGACGACGTCGCCGTATGCCATGGCGCCAATCGAGCCTTCGTCGAGCTTTCCGGAAAGGGCTTCGTCACCACGGGGTCGGTCATGGTGCCCTGCCCATGGTTCCCGGAGATCGTCGATCTGGCCAAGGAGCAGCCGGAGCTCGACCTCGGTGTGCATCTCACGCTCACCAGCGAGTCGCGCGCCTGCCGCTGGCGGCCGATCTCGACGGCCGCCCGCACCTCCGGCCTGATCGACGACGACGGCTACATGTGGCCGGACGTCCCGGCGGTCCGCCGCCATGCCCGCCGCTCGGCGGTCGAGGCCGAGTTCCGCGCCCAGATCGAGACCGCACTCGCGGCGGGGCTCGATGTCACTCACCTCGACACGCACATGGGCGCCGCGGCGGCACCGGAATTCGTCGAGCTGTACGTGGCGCTCGGGCGCGAGTATCGCCTGCCCATCCTCCTGCCGCGGCAGAGCATCGCCTACAGCGGGCTGCTCGACATGGGGCCGCTCGATCCGACCTTCTATCGAGGGCTGATCGAGGAGCTCGTCAACGACCGGGTGCCGCTGATCGACAGCTTCGCCATGGGGCTCGCGATGCGACAGCACACCTGTGACCAGGCCTATCGGCACATCGTCCAGCAGGCCGGACCCGGCGTCACGTTCCTCTCGCTCCACTGCAGCACGCCCGGCGAGGTCGAACGCCTGCATCCGAGCGACGCGGCATGGCGGGTCGCCGAGTATCAACTGTTCGAAGACCTCGAATTTCTTGGCTGGGTGGCCGGGCAGGAGGTCTCTCTGATCGGCTTTCGGGTGATCCGCGCGACCTACCGCAGCTGGCTCGCGAATGCCTGAGCGCCGGGGTCCGATGCCATGCTGCAAGGCAGCCATGTCAATCCCGTGCTGGTAGAGCTTGCCTGCAGCACTTAAATCTTCTCTGTTTTGCGCCGCGCCGGCGTGGGAAATCAATCCAATGTCTTCGGTATCCGCGAGCCAACTCGGGGTTGCTGCGCCTGCGGCAACGGCGGCGCCCCTGATCGGCGCCGGCCTTGGCCTCGGCGCTCTGGCTTTCGCGCTGTTCACCGTCATGGACACCATCATCAAGTGGCTGAGCGCTGGCTACCCGGTCCATGAGCTGGTCTTCTCCAACGCCCTGTTCGCGCTGATCCCGGTCGCCGTCACCACTT
>JBKPDM010000228.1:0-15892 GCA_046727895.1 Pseudomonadota bacterium
GCGTCACCCTGTCGACGGCGCTCCATTACGGCTCGCGCCACTCGCCGGTCTGGTAGAAGCGCCCGAGAGTTTCGAGGTGGCCAGCGATTTCGATCCCGTTCTCACCGAGCCAGTCGTCGCTGTAGTAGGTGTCGCCGTAACGATCGCCGGAATCGCAGATCAGGGTCACGACCGATCCTTCCTGCCCGCGCTCCTGCATCTCGGCGACGATCCTGAGCGCGCCGTAAAGGTTGGTCCCGGTCGAGCCGCCGTAGCGTCGGCCGAAGGTGGCGTGCAGGAAGCGCATCGCGGCGAACGAGGCGGCATCGGGCACCCGCATCATCCGGTCGACGACGCTCGCGACGAAGGAGGGCTCGACGCGCGGCCGACCGATCCCCTCGATTCGCGATGGCTTGCTCGAGGTGAGGGTCGCGTCGCCGGTAACGTAGTAGTCGCAGAACACGGAGTTCTCGGGATCGACCACGCAGAGCTGCGTGTCGAGCCGGCGGTAGCGGACGTAGCGGCCGATCGTCGCCGAGGTGCCGCCGGTCCCGGCGCCGCATACCACCCACCGCGGCACCGGATGGCGTTCCTCGATCATCTGCCCGAAGATCGCTTCGGCGATGTTGTTGTTGCCGCGCCAGTCCGTGGCCCGCTCCGCATAGGTGAACTGGTCCATGAAATGGCCGGAGGTCTCGCGCGCGAGGCGGTGCGCCTCGGCGTAGATGTCGCCGGCGGCCTCGACCGCGTGAATCCGGCCGCCATAGAACTCGATCTGGGCGAGCTTCCCGGCCGAGGTCGCCTTGGGCACCACGGCCACGAACGGGAGACGGAGGAGGCGGGCGAAGTAGGCTTCAGAGATCGCAGTGCTGCCCGAGGATGCTTCAATGACCGTCGTGTTCCGGTCGACCCAGCCGTTGCACAGGCCGTAGAGGAACAGCGAGCGCGCCAGCCGGTGCTTCAGGCTGCCGGTCGGATGGGTCGATTCGTCCTTCAGGTAGAGCCGGACCTTCGGCACTCCGGGAATGTCGAACCGGAACAGATGGGTATCGGCCGAGCGGGTGAAGTCGGTCTCGATCCGGCGGATCGCCTCCTTCAGCCAGTCGCGCGATCTCCCGGCCATCGGCCGCGGGCCGACGGCCAGCGCTAGAGCTCGACCGCCCTCCTGGTCCGGATGCTCTCGTCGGCGGCGAGCACGATGCGCAGGGAATTGACCGCGTCGTTCATCCAGTCGCTCAGATCGAGGTCCTCGCGGATCGCCTTCAGGAAGAACGCCTGCTCGCGCTCACAGAGCTCCTGATGATCGGGCTCGTCGGCCATGTTGATCCACTCATCGGGCCGGGTGAAGTTGTTCTTGGCGTCGATCTCGCTGTGGTGGACCTTGAGCGCGTTGGTCTTGGTGTGCTGGTCGATGTCGGCGGAATCCGAGATGGCATCGAGCTTCGCCTCGGCGCCGCCCTCCTGCTTGGGCACGACGATCGAGACGCAGCCCTTCGGCCCCACCACGTCCTTCACGAAATAGGCGACCTCGCTCATCATCGGCCCCCAGCCGGCCTCGTACCAGCCGACCGAGCCGTCGTCGAACACGACGTGCAGATGGCCGTAATTCTGGACCCGCGTCTCGTCGCTGAGCTTCGCCCCGATGCCATGGACGCGCACCGGATTCGCCCCGGTCAGCTGGCACATGATGTCGACGTAGTGGACGCCGCAGTCGACGATCGGGGTGAGCGATTCCATCAGGTTCTTGTGCCAGTTCCAGGCCGGGCCGGAGGACTGCTGGTTCAGGTTCATGCGCATCACCAGCGGCTTGCCGAGCGTGCGGCCGACCTCGACCAGCTTCGCCCAGGAGGGGTGGTGGCGGAGGATGTAGCCGAGCACCAGCTTGCGGTTCTTTGCCTTGGCTTGGTCGACCACCCGCACGGCGTCCTCGTAGGTGGTCGCGATCGGCTTCTCCATGAACACGTGGCAGCCGGCGTCCATCGCGCGGATCGCGTAGTCGGCATGGCTGTTCGGCCAGGTGTTGATCGAGACCGCATCCGGGCTGCTCTCGGCCAGCGCACGCTCGAAGTCCTGGTAGCGCGGATAGCCGGCGAGCTCGTCCGGCAGGTCGGTGCGGCTCCGGATCGTCCGGCTCATCAGGCCCGCGATCTCGAACCCGGGCAGCTTGTGGTAGGCCTTGGCGTGCGAAGCGCCCATGTTGCCCACGCCGACCACCAGAATGCGCACCTTGCCCGCCATCTCCCCCTCCTCTGCCTGCGCCGCTGCCCCTGACCCGGCGACCGCGCGACGATAGCACCGGGCTCGTGCCTTGGAAACGCGGTCTCGACACATAGCAAGCCAGCTTCTCTTGTACGGACCGCGTCCGGACGCTATGATAGGGCCTTCCCTTGGAGGTGATCATGGCCGCACATACGGTGACCCGCGCCGACCGGATCGAGCTGCGAGCAACCAGAGACGAGAAGCGGCTGCTGGCCGCGGCGGCGGCGTACGAGCGACTGGACGTCACCAGCTTCATCATGCGGCATGCGCTCCCGGCCGCACGCGAGGTCGTGAACCGCGCGGAACGCATCATCCTGTCGGAGCGCGACACCGAGCGCGTGCTCGATCTGCTCGAGAACCCGCCCAAGCCGACACCGGCTTTGCTGGCCGCGGCGCGCCGGCGTCATGGAGCGTGACCTCCCGTCTGGCTGGCGCGAGGAAGCGATCGGCCGTCATCACGATCGCCGGAATTTCGAATGCGGCGCACCCGGGCTCAACGAGTACCTCTGGCGCTACGCTCGGCAAAATCATGAGTCCGGTGCCGCCAAGACTTTCGTCGCGGTGCCCCGGCATGATCCCAGACGCGTTCTCGGCTACTACGCCATCAGCCCGGGGGCGCTGGAGTTTGCCCACGTTCCCGCCGAGATCACGAAGGGGCTTGGGCGTTATGAAGTGCCAGTCTATCGATTGGGACGACTGGCCGTCAGCCTTGCGGTCCAAGGCCGTGGCCTCGGCGGCGAGCTGTTGCTGTCGGCTGGCGTGCGCGCGCTTGCGGTGGCCAGTGAGGTGGGTGGTGTAGCGCTCGCGATCGACGCCAAAAACGAACGCACGGCGGCCTGGTACGAACGGTTCGGTGCCATGCGGTTGCTCGACGATGCCCTCAAGCTCGTCCTGCCGCTCGCGACCATTGCAGAAACGCTGGCGAGCCTTCGATGAAGGAACCGAGGGGCGTCTTGACGGCCGCCCTGTGGCTGCTATTGCCTGGCCTGAGCAGCGTCTGAAATGCAAGTGAGGGGCATGGGCGGCAACGGGGCGGGCCGGACGGCAAAGCTGGTCGTCGAGCGGGCGACCAAGCACTACGAGACCAGGTCCGGGCTGGTGCACGCGCTCGAAGACTATTCGATGAGCGTGGCCGAGGGCGAGCTGGTCTGCGTCCTCGGGCCGTCCGGCTGCGGCAAGTCCACGCTGCTCTGGGCGATGGCCGGCCTGCACGGTCTGACCAGCGGTCGCGTGCTGCTGGACGGCGAGCCGGTGATCCGGCCGCACCCGCAGATCGGCATGGTGTTTCAGGAGGCCAACCTCCTGCCCTGGCGCTCCCTGCTCAAGAACATCTATCTGCCGTTCGAGCTCAAGGGGCTGAAGCCGGAGGCGCATCGCGACCGGATCGATGCGCTTCTGAAGCGGGTCGGCCTGCTCGGCTTCGAAAGCAAGTACCCGCGCGAGCTCTCGGGCGGCATGCAGCAGCGCGCCTCGATCGTGCGCTCGCTCTCGGTCGATCCCTCGCTCCTCCTGATGGACGAGCCCTTCGGCGCGCTCGATGCCTTCACCCGCGACGAGATGAACCTCCTGCTCCAGGAGATCTGGCTGGAGACCGGCAAGACCATCGTGTTCATCACCCACAACATCGCCGAGGCCGTGTTCCTGGCCGACCGGATCATGGTCATGTCGCCGCGCCCAGGCCGGCTCACCAACATCTTCCCGATCGATCTGCAAAGGCCGCGCGCGCTCGAGGTGACCGCGAAGCCGCACTTCTTCGAGCTGGTGAGCGAGATCAAGGGATCGATCGACCATGGCCCCGGCGCCAGGGCCGGCCTGGATGTCGAGCTGGTGTAGCGGGGCGTCATGGACAGCGAGCTTGGCGACCGGATCCCGACCTTCGAAAAGTCCGCGGCGGGCGATCGCTCGGTCGCGATCACCAATCTCTCGGCGCTGACCTCGGCGCTCGGCGGCATCCGGACCTGGGCCGAGATCGGCGCGATCGCTCTGGTCGCGGTGCTGATCATCGGTGGTGCCGAGGTCCTGCTGCGAGTTCTTGACGTGCCACAGTACATCATGCCGCCGCCGTCGATGATCGTGGGTGCCCTGATCAGGGATTTCCCCCTGATCGCGCCGCACATCGGCGTGACCCTGACCGAGCTCCTGGTCGGCTTCGCGATCGGCGCCTCGATCGGCTTCGTGCTGGCCGCGGTGATCACCCAGTTCCCCTTGGTCGAGAAGATCGTGGCGCCCTACATCCTGCTGCTCGTGACCACGCCGATGATCGCCCTGGTGCCACTCCTGATCCTGCGCTTCGGCTTCGGCCTAGAGCCCCGGATCATCGCCGTGGCGCTGGCCGCGGGGCCGATGGTCATGATCAACTCGGCGACCGGCTTCCGGCGGGTCGACCTCGCCAAGATCGCGCTCGCCCGCTCGTTCGGCGCCGGCACGCTGCAGATCTTCCTCAAGATCCGGATTCCGATGGCGCTGCCGATGGTCATCGTCGGCCTGATGATCGGCTCGATCTTCGGTCTCCTGACCGCGGTCGGCGCCGAGATGGTCGGCGGCTCCTCGGGGCTCGGCAACCGGCTCGCCTACTATTCGTCGCTGATCCAGATGCCGCAGTTCTTCGCCTGCATCCTGGTGCTCGCGGTGATCGGCATCTCGATCTACGTGCTGTTCTTCTGGATCGGCAAGCGATGGGCGAGCTGGGAGGCGTGAGGACAGGTGACCGCGGGCGCCACCCGCGCTAAGCTGGGCCGAGACAACTCGGAGAAGGGGGGAGGCAGATGATCAGGCGAGGCATCAACGGAGCTTCGGCGACCGGTCTCAGCCGGCGCTATTTTCTCGAGGCGACCGGAGCGGGCGTCACCGCGCTGGCGCTTGGCGGCGCGGCCGGCCTCTGGCCGCGCGCGGCCAGCGCGGTCGAGGGCACGGTGCGCTGGGTCAGCCCGCGCGGCACGATCGAGGTGCTCGACGACTATCCCTACTGGGTCGCGCACAAATACGGCTATTTCGGCGACATCAAGACCACGCTCGAGCCGGGCCCCATGGAGGCGACCGCGACCATCAAGCTGGTCGATCAGGGTCAGGCGGACATGGGTTATCCGTCGCCCGGCGTGTTCTCGCTCGGCCTCCAGCAGGGCATCCCGCTGATGTCGGTCTGGGAGATGGGCGCCTTCGATGTGTTCGACTTCGCCTTCCGCAAGGGCGAGAAGCCGGCCGAGCTGAGCGCGCTCGCCGGCAAGACGATCCTCCTCGGCAGCGCCGGCTGGCAGGCGATCGTCGACCCGATGCTGGCCCAGATCGGCGTGCCGCTCGACAGCGTGAAATACGCCGAGGCCGGCAATCTCTGGGGCCAGGCACTCAAGCAGGGCCAGGGCGACGCCGCGCTCAGCTGGGAAGGTCTGCGCGCGCAATGGACCGGGCAGGGGCTCGAGTTCGACTACTTCCTCGGCCGCAACTTCTCCAAGTTCCCGGCCAACAGCTTCGTCATCCGGCGCGCGGACTTCGAGGACCCGGCGAAGAAGGGGGGCTACCAGGCGTATCTTCAGGGGTGGGCGATGGGGCTCGAGTACGGCCATCTCAACCCGCGCGCCGCGACCGACATCGTGCTCAAGCAGTTCCCCGCGCTGGCCTCGACCCTCAAGCCGCCGGTCGCCACCGAATCGATGATGGAGCTCGCCAACGTGTTCCGCGGCGACTTCGCCAAGCGCAAGGGCTGGGGCTGGCACGACTTCGACCAGTGGGGCCTGTTCTTCGCGACCATCAAGCAGATCGGCCAGGTCACCAAGGACATCACGCCGCAGGACGTGCTCTCGAACGATTTCGTCGCCCCGGCCAACGACTTCGACCACGCGCGCGTCAAGGCCGATGCCGACGGCTACCAGCTGCCCGCGGAGTTGCAGTCGATCGACGTCGAGGCCATCCGCGCGCGGATCTGAGCGAGGCGCGGCCCTGATGAGGGCCGCCTCTCCGCTCTGACGAGCGGCGGCCCGGTTGTCACCCGGCGAAGAAGTGGTTGGGCCGGGGCCGTCCTGGCCGGGCGAGACGGGGGCGGTCCCGTAGGAAAGGTCGGGGGCCATGCACCTCGATCTCTATCTGGCCTTCGTTCTGGCGAGCGCGGTCCTGATCCTGATCCCGGGCCCGAACGTCACGTTTCTGGTGGCCAACAGCATCGCCTACGGCGCGAGGCGGGCGCTCGCTGCGCTCGCCGGCACCAGCTCGGCGATCGCGCTCCAGCTGCTGATCACGGCGCTCGGCATGAGCTCGCTGATGCTCGTCCTGGTCGTCTTGTTCGAATGGTTGCGCTGGGTGGGAGTGGTCTACCTGATCTGGCTCGGCATTCAGCAATGGCGGGCGCCGGCGCTCGGACTGGCCGACCTCGAGCCCCGGGCGAAATCAGCGAGGGCTCTCTTCGGGCAAGGCTTCATCGTCTCCGCGACCAACCCGAATACGCTCCTGTTCTACGTCGCGTTCCTGCCGCAGTTCGTCGATCCTGCGAGCCCGCCGCTCGCGCAGCTCATCGTCCTGAGCGTGACCTTTCTGGCCCTGGCGACGGTGCTGGATGGCGCCTACACGCTGCTCGCCGGGCGCCTGCGCGAGCTGTTTCGCGACCGCAGGCGCGCCCGGCTGCGCAATCGCCTTTCCGGCTCGCTGCTGATCGGCGCGGGCCTCGGCCTCGCCCTCGCCCGGCGCTGATCCGTCGCCGCGTCAGAACTGCAGGCTGGACGGGCCGAGCCAGCCATCGAGAGCCGCCTCCAGCGCCGCGATGCTCGGCAGCACGAGGTCGGCCCGCGCCTCGAGCGCGGCTGCCGGACAGCCGCCGGTCAACACGGCGATCGCAAGCCCCGCCCCCGCGGCGCGCGCCATGGCGATGTCGGCGAGATTGTCGCCGACCACCGCGACCGCGGCGGGCGGCAGCCCGATCGCCGTGCAGAACGCGAGCACCATGCCGGGCTCGGGCTTGAGACCGAAGCCGCTGTCGGCGCCGGCAACGAACGCGATCCGCTCGCAGAGGCCAAACCGTGCTAGGGTCGCTTCCGTGGCCGCCGTGTTGTCCATCGTAGCGACGCCAAGCCTGAGGCCGCGCGCGGCCAGACGCTCGAACAGGGCTGCCAGATCGGTCACCGCGATCGGCGGGAATGCCGACTGATCGGCGAAGCAGCGCTCGACCCGGAGCACGATGTCGGTGACGGGGGCGAGCTCGGGCTCCGCGCTCCAGCGTGTCGCGATCTCGGCATTGGTCGCCCAGAGCAGGGGGCTGTCCTCGGTGAACCGGTCGGCCACCGGATCGTAGCCAAGCCGGCGCAGCAGCTCGTCGGCAAAGCCGCGCTCCTGGCCGGCCGCCTCGGCCAGCTCGCTGGCCGCGGCGAGGTTGGCGGCGAGCCACGTGGCGCGGTAGTCGATCAGGGTACCGTCCTTGTCGAACAGCACCGCCTTGATCGGCGATCGCGCCCCGGTCACGCGATCACTTGCGCGCGCCCGCCGCCGGCACCGTGCGCGGCAGGCCGCCCACGCCGTAGCGATACGGTTGCGGAGGTCACTCGGCCGCGATCGCGCTCTCGAGGTGGCCGCGCTCGGAGTCGGTGATGTAGTCGCGGGTCAGCGGCACGGCGTCCTGGCGCCTGGCGAGCTGCATCTGGAACACCATGTGGCCCATGCGACGGAAGGCAAGCTCGGAACCGACCAGATAGAACTCCCACATCCGGCAGAAGCGTTCGTCGTAGAGCTCGGCGATCCTGGCCCGATTGGCCATGAAGCGCTTGCGCCAGGCGCGCAGCGTCTCGGCGTAGTGCAGGCGCAGGATCTCGATGTCGGTGACCCAGAGGCC
This sequence comes from Pseudomonadota bacterium, assembly GCA_046727895.1. Taxonomy (GTDB): domain Bacteria; phylum Pseudomonadota; class Alphaproteobacteria; order Geminicoccales; family Geminicoccaceae; genus DATAOG01. The sequence goes on from JBKPDM010000228.1 coordinate 8,048, forward strand.
GAGCCGCTCGACCACGGGCAGCACCTCCGAAAGCGCCGGCGAGTAGCCGCCCGGGAAGATGTACTTGCGAATCCAGGGGTTGGTCGCGCCGGGCCCGTCCATGCGCCCGATCGAATGCAGGACGGCGATGCCATCCTCGGTCAGCAGATTGCGCACCGCACGGAAGAACTCCGGGTAATGCTTGACCCCGACGTGTTCGAACATGCCGACCGAGACGATCCGGTCGAAGACGCCGGTCTGCTCGCGGTAGTCGCGGAGCTCGAAGCGGACTCGATCGGCGAGCCCTCGACGCCGGGCGCGCTCACGGCTGACCCTGAGCTGCTCCTCGGACAGCGTGATCCCGACCACCTCGGCGGCACCCGCTTCGGCCAGATGCAGGGCGAGCCCGCCCCAGCCCGAGCCGATGTCGAGCACCCGCTGACCTGGTCTGAGCAGGAGCTTCGCCACAAGGTGGCGCTTTTTGTCGCGCTGTGCCTGCTCGAGGTCGTCGTGTCGATGGGTGAAGTAGGCGCACGAGTATTGCCGGTCGCGGTCCAGGAAAAGATCGTACAGACTGTCGGAGAGGTCGTAGTGATGGGCGACGTTGGCCTGCGCGCGGCGGATCGGATTGTGCTGGTGCAGGTGGCGCAACAGTTTCTGGCCGGCGCTGAGTGCGCGGCCGAGCGGATGGGCGTAGGCGTTCGGGCTGTTGGCCGCGCAGATGTCCATGAAGTCGTAGAATGAGCCCTGCTCGATCGTCAGCGTGCCGTCCATGTAGGCCTCGCCGAGATGGAGGTACGGATTCAGAGCGAGACGATGATGCAGGCTCTTGTCGTGCAGCCGGATGGTCACCCACGGACCATCCTGTCCCCCCACGTCGTGGCGCCGGCTGTTGGCATCGATGATCGTGAGCCGACCCCATTGCAAGACCTGTTTGGCAAACTCCCCGAAGAGCATCATGACCGAGCCCTCCCCGCGCGTCATAGTCGACAGACGACAGAGCAGGTCCTTGGGTTCCTCTTCCTGACCCCCTCAAATATAGAGTTAAGCGAATTGGCCGGCCAACGTCAAATCGGGACTGGAGACGCCGCGATTTCGCTTATAGATTGATATGATATCGACCATTTAACTGAACAGTTGAAGCGGCGAACGATTGCCCGCGATCGATCAGGACTTGGCCTCACGTATCTCGGGCGCGGACCAGCTGCTGGGCGAATTTTCCGGCCCGACGGGCTTAGCCACCAAGCTCTGCGCGGCATTGCTGCAGGAAACGCCGGACGGCGGGATCGGTTTCGAGACCGATCGCCCGTTGGTAGGCCTGGTCGGCGGCGTCGACGTCGCCGGTCCGCGCCAGAAGGGCGGCACGCGCCGCCCAATAGGGTTGATATTCGGCGAGGCGCGCATCGTCGGCCAGCGCCTCGAGCGCGCTGAGGCCCGCGGCCGGGCCGCGCGTCTCGGCAAGCGCGATCGCCCGGTTGATCAGCACCACGGGCGATTCCGTGACCGCCAACAGGGCGTCGTAGATCCTCTCGATCGCGGCCCAGTCGGAGCGGCCGGTCAACCGGCGAACGGCATGGGCCGACTGCACCGCCGCCTCCAGCTGATAGCGTCCGGTCGCGCCGCTCCGGCTCGCGCGCAGCAACAGCGTTTCGGCCTCCTCGATCAGCGGCGTGTCCCAGAGTGCCGGGTCCTGCTCGGCGAGCGGCACGTAGTCGCCCCGCGGACTGCGCCGGGCGCCGCGTCGCGCCTCGGCATGGAGTATCAGCGCCAGCAGGCCGAGCGCTTCGGGCTCGTCCGGCAGCAGCGAGGCGACGAGGCGGCCAAGCCAGATCCCTTCTTCGGCAAAGTGGCGGCGGCGGATGTCGGTGCCGGCGGGATCGGACCAGCCTTCGGCAAAGGCGGCATAGATCGCCTCCAGCACGGCCTCGAGACGATCGCCGAGATGGCTGCGCTCTGGCACCCGAAACGGCACGCCCGCCTGTCTGAGCTTGCTCTTGGCGCGCACCAGCCGCTGGCTCATGGTGGCCGGCGAGACGAGGAAGGCCGAGGCGATCGTGGCGGCGTCGAACCCGAGGATGGTCTGCAGGATCAGCGGTGCGCGGATGCGCGGGTCGATCGCCGGGTGGGCGCAGGCGAACATCAGCGCGAGGCGGTCGTCGGGAACCTGCGCCGGAGTTGCCGCCGCGGCCTCGAGCTCCTCGGCGATCAGCCTCAGATGCGAGGCGGCGGCCTCGCTGCTCCGCCGCCTCCGGGCCGCGTCGATCATCTTGCGGCGCGCGACCGCGACCAGCCATGCCTCGGGGTTCCTGGGGATGCTCTTCGCGGGCCAATCGACGAGCGCGGCCGCGAAGGCGTCGGACAGCGCATCCTCGGCCCCCGCGACATCGCCCGTGCGCGCCGCGAGAAAGGCGACCAGCTTGCCGTAGCTGCGCCGCGCCACCGCCTCGGCGGTCGCGCGGGCCGGCTGGTCGTCTTCTCGCGGCATCGCGAAGCCCGGGCCTACATGGGCCAGATCGGACGGACCTCGACCGCGCCACGACTGGCGCCCGGGCAACGCGCCGCCCAGGACAGGGCCGCGTCGAGATCGGGAACGTCGATCATGTAGTAGCCGCCGAGCTGCTCCTTGGTCTCGGCATAGGGGCCGTCGAGCACCTGGGTCTTGCCGCCGGCGATACGCACCGTGCTTGCCGAGGTGGTCGGCCGAAGGCGCTCGCCCCCGACGATGACCCCCGCCTTCTGCATCGCCTCGGTATAGGCGCCATAGGCGGCGTGCATCTGGTCGGTCTCGGCCTTGGTCGCCGCCTGCATGCCCGCTTCATTGGCGTAGATCAGTAGCAGATACTTCATGGTAGGCCTCCTCATCCTTTGTGGCCGGGCATCATGCTCCGCCATCTCAATGACGCTCGAACCCGCCGGCATTCGACAGGGCGAGAAGGAATAAGTCGCCGGTCGATGCTCGCGGCCACCTGACCGATCTTTTTTGGGTCGACTGCGTGGATTAACCAAGCTTTTACCGCTCCGGTCTCATCAACCTTAGCGTGGATCAGGCATGGAAGGCGGCCAGGATATCCGGTCGGACGAGCAGGCGGGAGGCTGGCGTAAGAGGAGCTCTCCTGACACTGCTGCTGCTGGCGATGACGGCCTGCAGCGGCACGCCCGCCCCCATCGACGTGCTCGCCGCGGCCGACCTCGCGGTGCGCAAGGCCGAGGTGACCGCCGCGACCCACGCCGGCGCCGAGCTGCGCCAGGCGCGCGCCAAGCTGGATGCCGCGCAGCTGGCGATGCAGGCGGATCAGCACGAAACCGCGCGCCGGCTGGCCGAACAGGCTCTCGTTGACGCAGAGGTCGCCGAGGCGCGCGCCCGCGCCGAGATCGCCCGTCGGACCGTGACCGAAATACGCAGGCGAGCCCGGGGGCTGCCCGACCAGGCCCGCCCGCAGCTTGTCGGCTACTGAACGCTCGGGAGAGAGCATCCTGACGAACCCGATCACAAGGCGCCGGTCCGACCGGTCGAAACGGCTCCTCAGCCTGGCGCTCGCTGTCATGCTCGCCGCCTGCGCCGCCAGGGCAGACAGCGCGGCGCTCGAGGAGGCGCAGGCGGCGCTCGAGGGGGCTCGTAGCGATCTTCGGGTGCGCGCCTATGCCGCCGTCGAGCTCGACCAGGCCGAAGAGGCGCTCGCGCGGGCGACGGCCGCCTGGCAGGCCAATGCCGCAGCCGGTGAGGTCGATCATCTCGCCTATCTGGCCGAGCAGCACGCGGTCATCGCCCGTGCGCGGGCGATGGAGCGACGCGGGCAGCACGAAATCGAAGCCCTGAGCGAGCATCGTCGAACGATTGGGCGGACGGTGCAAAGCGCAGCGGATGAGCGCCAGGTCGAGCAGCCCGAAGCGGAGCTGATCAAACTCGGGGCCAAGGCAACCGAGCGCAGCCTTGCTCTGATGCTCGAGGCCAGCCTGTTTCGGGTCGAGGGCGCCGACCTCGGGCCTGAGGGACTGGCACAGCTCACGCGGGTCGCAGCGTTGCTCCGGGACGCCCCCGAACGGATCGTCCTGATCAGGAGCGAGGGCGTGAACACGGGCTCGAACGGCCGCCCCCCGGACATATCAGAGCGCCGCGTCAATGCCGTCCGCAACAGCCTGCTCCGCGCCGGCGTCGACCGGCAGCGCATCATCGCCCAAGGACGCCGCGAGCCGAATCCGATCGCATCAGGCGCCGGGACCGGCGGCGCTCAGCCGGACGGAAAGGTCGAGCTCGTCATATTGGACCTGACCGAAAGTCCCGCAATTCCCGCCCTCGGGCCGGCAGGCACCGACCAGCAGCACTAGGCAATACTCCTCGGTCCGCGCGACCGGAGAGCAAAGAGCTGGTTCCCACGACAGGGGCTATGATCAGCCTGTTTCGAGCCAAGGTCGCCGCCGGGGGTCGACCGCCGCGACGGTAACAGTGTACCCCATGTCGCGTTGGTGTTGCGATGGCAGGCGACCTCACTGTCACGCGGACCAGTTTAGGCGGTTGCCATAGCGGCAAGCCGGCCCGACGGGCGGTCGACGATGACATTGCAGAGCTTGGCCACTCTGATCGAAGGTCTGGGCGAGCGGGGCGATGATCCGGCGATCATGGCGCATCGCCGGGATGGCACCGAGGTCTGGTCCCGAGGCGAGCTGGCCGGGAGAGCGCGGCGTCTGGCTGCCGGACTTTGCCGGGTCGGCCTGTCCAAGGGCGAAATCGTCGGGCTGCTGGCGCCGAACCGGCCCGAGTGGGTCCTCGCCTTTCTCGCGATCGTCCGCGCCGGCGGGGTGGCGATGCCGCTCAGCGAGCAGGTCACCCGGGAGGAGCTCGGCCGCGTCCTCGCCCACAGCGGTTGTCGGCGGATCTTCACCACGACGACCTTCCTCGAGGCCCTGAGCAAGCTCGAGGGGCTCGGCGAGGTCACGGTCTGGCTGCTCGATGAGGATAGCGAGGCGGCCCGCGCGGCTGCAGCCCACGGCTGGCAGGATCTGCTCATCGACGATACCGCAGGCCTGCCGGAGGTGGGTGCCGATCAGACCGCGGTTCTGGTCTACACCTCGGGCACGACCGGCATCCCGAAAGGCGTGCCGCTCAGCCACGCCAATCTCTGCTCCAACATCGAGGCGCTGCTGCGCGAGCGACTGGCAGGCCCGGACGATCGCGTGTTCCTGCCGCTGCCGCTTCATCACACTTATCCTCTCACCGTGGGGCTCCTGGCGTCGCTGAGGACCGGCGCCGCCGTGGTTTTGCCGGCCGGGCTGAGCGGCACCGAGATCACCCAGGCGCTCGCCGAGTGCCACTGCACGATCATGATCGGCGTGCCCCGGCTCTACGAGGCTATGCTTGCCGGCATCGAGAGCCGGCTGAAAAATCGCCCCAAGGTCATCCGGCGGAGCTATCAGGGCCTGCTCGACCTTTCCATCGGGCTGCGCCGGCGCTTCGGCTGGCGGCTCGGCCGGCTCCTGTTCTGGCCCTTGCACCGCCGGCTCGGCTCTAAGCTGCGTCTTCTCGCTTCGGGCGGCGCGCGCCTCGATCCGGAGGTGGCCTGGGCGCTCGAAGGCATGGGCTTCGAGGTGCTGAGCGGCTATGGCCTGACCGAGACCGCGCCGATTCTGGCCTTCAATCCGCCCGGCCGCGCCCGGCTCGACTCGGCGGGCCGCGCCGTCGAAGGCGTCGAGCTGCACATCGCGCCCGTACCGGACGTCGCCGAGGGCGAGGGCGAGATCCAGGCGCGCGGGCCGAACGTGTTCGAGGGCTACTGGAAGAACCCCGAGGCGACGCGCGAAGCGTTTACCGAGGATGGCTTCTTCCGGACCGGCGATCTCGGCTACGTCGACCCGGAAGGCTATCTGCACATCGTCGGCCGCAGCAAGGAGCTGATCGTTCTCGCCGATGGCAAGAACGTCTTTCCGGAGGCCGTCGAGGCCGTCTACGCCCAGAGCCCCCTAATCCATGAGCTGGCCGTGCTCGAGCACGGCGGTCGGCTGGTCGGGTTGCTGGTGCCCGAGATCGAGGCGCTGCGCGGCGGCGACCCGGAGGCGCTGCGCCAGCGTGCACGCGCGGAGATCGAGCGGCTGTCGGCGAGCCTGCCGCCTTATGAGCGTCTCAGCGATTTCGCGATCACGACCGAGGCGCTGCCGCGGACCCAGATCGGCAAGCTGCGCCGGCATCAGCTCCCGGAACGTTTCGAGCGCGCGCAAAGCGGGGCGCACGATCGCGAAACGCAGCCGGCGCTGTCCGAGCGCGACCGGGCACTCCTCGAATCAGCCCTGCTCGGGCAGGTCTGGGCGTGGCTGGAAGAGCGATTTGCGCCCAAGCGGCTCATGCCGGACACCAGCCCGCAGCTCGACCTCGGCCTGGACTCGTTCGACTGGATGAGCCTGACCCTGGAGCTGGGCGAGCGCTTCGGCGTCTATTTGAGCGAGGAGGCCATCGGCCGGGTGACGACGCTCCGCGATCTGCTGGTCGAGATCGAGCAGACCGCGGAGGCCGGCACCGGGGGCGCCGCGGAGATCCGCGAGCTCAGTCCCGAGCAGCTGCGCTGGCTGCAGCCACAGAGCGGGCTGATCAGGCTGCTCGGCGGCGTTCTGTTCGCCCTCAACCGCATCTTGATGCGCGTCCTGTTCCGGGTCCGCGCCGAGGGCCGCGAGCACCTGCCTGCCGAGGGCCCCTATCTGCTCGTGCCCAATCATGCCAGCTATCTCGACCCCTTCGCGATCGCCGCCGCGCTCTCCTGGTCGCAGTTGCATCGGCTCTACTGGGCCGGCTGGACCGGGCTCCTGTTCCGGGGCCCGCTCACCCGCCTGTTCAGCGGCATCGCTCACGTGCTGCCGGTCGATCCGGAAGGCGGGCTGACCTCCACTCTGCCGCTCGGCAAGGCGGCCCTCGAGCGCGGCTTCGCCCTGGTCTGGTTTCCCGAAGGCGCCCGTTCGAGCGATGGCCGCCTGCACCGCTTTCAGCCCGGCGCCGGTTGGCTCCTGGCGCGGACCGACGTGCCGGCGGTGCCGGTGTGGATCGGCGGCAGCTTCGATGCCTGGCCGCCGGATCGTTCCTGGCCGCGCCTTCGGCCGATCGTGGTCCGCTTCGGGCGGCCGATCAGCTTCGAGAGCGAGGCCTCGGAACCGAACGGTGAGCGCTATCGCCGGATCGCCGACCGGCTGCACGACGCGATCGCCGCTCTGGCGGACGACGACAGCAAGGCCGCTGCGCCCCCCGCCGAGGAATCCGTTTAGCGCGACAGAGTCCCCACCGGGACTCTGTCGGCGCGTCTAGCGGATGATGGTCATGGAGGCGGTCGAGGAGAAGGTGAAGGTGTCCGGGGCGAATGGCAGAGTGATGGGCGTGAAGGTGTGCTGCAGCTGCACGGTCACCACGCCGCCCGGGGCGTTGTCGGGGGCCCAGTTTACGCTGGCGACCACGGTGCCGGCGGGCAACTCGGCCAACTGCACGGCCATCGTCTCGAGCTGGCTTTGGGTAGCCACCATGCCGCTGGCGGTGCCGCGCACGGAAGCGAAGCGCGCCGTCTCCTGGACCGCGTGATTGATCGATGCCCGGGCGGACATCGCCCGCCCGATATCAATTGCGCCGAGCGAGAGCATGATCACCACGGGAAGAGTGAAGGCGGCCTCGATCGCTCCGGCGGCCCGCTGATCAAGCGCCAGCGCACGCAGTAGATCCGTCACTCGGGTCGCAAGGCCAAAGGCACGCATCGCGTCATGACCGTGAAGACCGACCGCAACGATGCGCGTGGGATGGCGCAGCTGATGCGCATGGGTTGGTTTCGACCGGTGCACGTCAAGGCGCCCATGGTCCAGGAGATCCGGGCCCTGCTGACCGCGCGCAAGCTGCTGGTCGCC
>JBKPDM010000229.1:0-16948 GCA_046727895.1 Pseudomonadota bacterium
GATCACCATACGATGGTCGGAGCGCACGCGCATCGTCCTGGCATGATCGGCGATGTAGCCGACCAGGCGCTCCGGTCGGGCAAAGCGGTTGTCGTGGAAGGCGAGCAGCACGCCCTTGGGACCGGCCTCGACCTTGGCGACGCCCGCGGTGCGGCAGAGCTGCTTGATCCGAACCAGCTGCAGGAGCTGCTCGGTCTCGTCCGGAAAGGGGCCGAAGCGGTCGATCAGCTCGGCCGCGAACGCCTCGATGTCCTCCGGTTGCTCGAGCGCGGCGAGGCGGCGATACATCGCCAGGCGCAGATCCAGATCCTCGATGTAGTGCTCCGGAATCAGCGCCGCGGCGTCGATCGTGATCTGCGGGGTCCAGTCCTGCGCCTCGATGGCGGGGCCCCCCTCGCCGCCCGCCTGGCGCGCGAGCATGACCGCTTCCTCGAGCAGGTGATTGTACAGCTCGAAGCCGACCTCCTTGATGTGGCCCGATTGCTCCTCGCCCAGCAGATTGCCGGCGCCGCGGATGTCGAGATCGTGCGAGGCGAGCTGGAACCCCGCCCCCAGCTGGTCGAGGCTCTGGATCACCTGGAGGCGGCGCTCGGCGGCCTCGCGCAGCGTTCGCTTGGGCGGCAGAGTGAAGTAGGCGTAGCCGCGGACCTTGGCACGGCCAATCCGGCCGCGCAGCTGATAGAGCTGCGACAGGCCGAAACGGTCGGCGCGGTGCACGATCAGCGTATTGGCGGTCGGGATGTCGAGCCCGGATTCGATGATGTTGGTGGTCACCAGCAGGTCGAGCTGGCGGTCGTAGAACGCCGCCATGACCTCCTCCAGCTGCTTCGCCGGCAGCCGGCCGTTGGCGACGGCGATCTTCACCTCGGGCACCAGATGGCGCAGCTGCTCGGCGAGCTTGGCCTGGTCCTCGATCCGCGGGCAGACGTAGAAAGTCTGACCGCCGCGGTAGTGCTCGCGCAGAATCGCCTCGCGCAGGACCACGGGATCGGCCGGCAGGACGAAGGCGCGCACCGCCAGGCGATCGACCGGCGGGGTCGCGATGATGCTGAGCTCCTTCAACCCGCCGAGCGCCATCTGCAGGGTGCGCGGGATCGGCGTCGCGGTCATGGTCAGCACGTGGACCTCGGCGCGCAGCTGCTTCAGGCGCTCCTTGTGGGTGACGCCGAAATGCTGCTCCTCGTCGATCACGACCAGACCCAGGTCCTTGAAGCGGACGTTCTTGCCGAGCAGTGCATGGGTGCCGACCACGATGTCGACCTCGCCCGAGGCGAGGCGTTCCTTGATCTCGGCGACCTGCCGGGCCGGCACGAAGCGCGAGACCTGCTCGATCCGAAGCGGCAGACCGGCGAAACGCTGGCGCATCACCTGGTAGTGCTGGCGAACCAGAAGCGTGGTCGGGGCCAGGATCGCGACCTGCCTCGCGGCCATCGCGACGACGAACGCGGCGCGCAGCGCCACCTCGGTCTTGCCGAAGCCGACATCGCCGCAGATCAGCCGGTCCATCGGCCGACCGGACGCCAGATCGTCGAGCGTGGCCTCGATCGCCCGCTCCTGATCCTCGGTCTCGTCGTAGGGGAAGCGGGCGGCGAACTCCTCGTACAACCCGGCCGGCGGCAGGAGCGCCGGCGCCTTGCGCAGGCTCCGTCTGGCGGCCAGCTCGATCAGCTCGCCGGCGATCTCGCGGATCCGCTGCTTGACCCGCGCCTTGCGGGTCTGCCAGCCGAGCCCGCCAAGCTTGTCCAGCGGCACGGCGCCGTCGGCCGCACCATAGCGCGAGAGCACGTCCAGGTTCTCGACCGGCACAAACAGCCTGTCGCCGCCCTGATAGATCAGACGGAGACAGTCGTGCGGCGCGCCGCCGAGATCGAGGGTGACCAGGCCGTCGTAGCGGCCGATACCGTGATCGTTGTGGACCACGAGATCGCCTTCGCCGAGCGCTGCGAGCTCGGCGATGAACCGGTCGGCCCGGCGGGTCCGGCGCACCGGCCGGCTCAGCCGGTCGCCCTGAATGTCGGCTTCGGCGAGCAGGGCGCAATCAGCGGTGGTGAAGCCGTGCTCGAGTGGCAGCACGGCGAGCGTCGGGCCGGCGGCGGTCTCGAGGTCCCGCCAGTGCCCGATCCGGTGCAGGCCGCCGACGCCGTGATCGACGAGGACCAGGCGCAGGCGCTCGAGCGAGCCCTCGCTCGCCCCGGCGATGACCACCCTCCTGCCGACCGCCTGCTCGGTACGGATGTGCCCGGCCACGGCATCGAACAGATTGATGTCCTGGCGCGCCCGCTCCGCCGCGAAATCCCGCCCGCGCCGGCCACCGAGATCGATCACTTCGAGCCCGCTCGGGCTGGTCGAGGGCGGCGCGGCGAACGGTGTGAGGTCGATCCGGAGGCGCCCCTCGAGCAGGGCAGCGAGGCGCGGCTCGCTCAGGTAGAGCGCATCGGGCGGCAGCGGCCGATAGGGCGCCGCGCCCATCGCGCGCGCCGCCTCGGGCGGCTCCAGGCGGGCCTGGTAGTGCTCGCCGATGGTCTCGTGGCGCGCCGCCATGGCGTCGTCCGCCAACGGGTCGAAGCTGATCGGGCAGCCCGGTTCGAGATACTCGGTCAGATCGACCAGCCGCTCGTGGAACAGCGGCAGCCAATGCTCCATGCCCGGAAACGGCCGACCGGCGCAGATCGATTCGAACAGCGGATCGCCGGTCACGGCACCGAAGTGCTTGAGATAGCCGCCCCGGAAGCGCTCGATAGCGACCCGATCGAGGAGGACCTCGCTGACCGGCCGGACGTCGATCCCGGCGACCTTGCCGAGCGAGCGCTGGGTCAGGGGATCGAAGGCGCGGATGCTCTCGAGGACCTCGCCGAACAGATCGAGCCGGAGCGGCTGATCGGTCCCGGTCGGGAAGATGTCGAGGATGCCGCCGCGGACCGCATACTCGCCGGGCTCGACCACGGTGCCGCTGCGCCGATAGCCGTTGCGGGCCAGGCATTCGAGCAGCCCCTCGCGATCGATCCGCTCGCCCGTCTTGGCGGCGAACAGCCCGGAGCGGATCGCCTCGGGCGGCGGCACCCGCTGGAGCAGCCCGTTGCCCGAGGTGATCACCAGCCGTGGGCGCCCGGCGCCGGGACCGAGCAGGCGGGCGAGCGCATCGAGCCGCCGCGCCATGACGTCGGTGTTCGGCGAGACCCGGTCATAGGGCAGGCAGTCCCAGGCCGGGATCGTCACGACCTCGAGATCGGGAGCGAAGAAACCGGCGAGCTCGGCAAGGAGGCTCGCCCGTGGGCCGTCCCGCGCGACATGCAGCAGCTGCCCGACGTCGGCCCGGCCGGCATGCTGCGCCAGGAACAGCGCATCCAGGCCCTCGACCGCCGAGGTGACGAGCCAGCGGGATGCGCGGGCGGGCGTTTCGTCGGCGCGGAGTGCTAGCGCAGGATCAGCCACCTGGGCATCCGTCTGGAGTCCTGACATCGGCGGTTCGGATGGCGCGGATGTCAATCCACCGCGTCGGCCGGACGGTCGGCGAAGCGGAACGAGCGGAGGAGGCAGAACACGTCGTTGTCGTGCCGGCTCGGCACCGGCGCCTGCCCCGAGATCCAGGCGAAAAGGTCGTGATCACTCTCCTCGAGCAGCGCCTCGTAGCGATCCAGCTGATCGGGCTCGAGGCGCGCGACGTGGCGCTCGGCGAAGCGGCCCAGCAACAGATCGCTTTCCAAACGGCCGCGGTATCGGCTCTGATGGATCAGGCGCTTGCGGCGGATGCGGACCGGCTCGCCCATCGGACTCGTTGCATGGTGGTTGTCGACGGACCAATGGCCAAGGATGTAGCGAACACGAGAGCGAATTCAAAGGTCAATGAGGTGCGGGGCCTTTCCCCAGCCTCGCCTCCGGCCGCCGATCCCCTCGCGGCACTGTTCGCGCCGGCGCAGAGCCTGAAGGGGGTCGGACGGCGTCTCGAGGCCACGCTGGGGCGATTGTTCGGCCTGCCCGAAGGCGTCGCTGCCCGCCGCCTCGATCTGCTCTGGCACCTGCCGTACACGGTCGTCGACCATGGGCTGCGGGCGAGCCCCACAGCGGCGCGCGAGGGAGAGCGCATCACCCTCGAGGTGCTGGTCGAACACCACCAGCCGCCGGCGCGCTTGCGTCGCCGCCCGGGCGGCTTCCTCCAGCAGCCCTATCGCGTGTGTTGCCGGAGCGAGGCCGGTGCCCTCGATCTGGTCTTCTTTCGGGCGCGCGAGCCCTATCTGCGGGACGCACTGCCCGAGGGGGCGCGGCGGGTGATCAGCGGCCGGCTGACGCGCTTTCGCCGCGACTGGCAGATCGTCCATCCCGAGCTGATCCTGACCGCGGCCGAGTTCGCCGCCACGGCGCCACTGCAACCGATCTACCCGCTGACCGAGGGAGTGAGCCAGCGGCTGCTTGGGCGCCTAACGGCTCGCGCCCTCGAAGGGCTGCCCGAATTGCCCGAATGGCAGGACCGGGCCTGCCTCGGGCGCCGGCAGTGGCCGAGCTTCAGTGAAGCGTTGCGCCGCCTCCACCAGCCCGTGAGCGCCGCCGAGCTCGCCCTCGACTCGGCGCCCCGTCAGCGGCTTGCCTACGACGAGCTGCTCGCCAACCAGCTGGCGCTGGCGCTGGTGCGCGGCTCCTCCGCCCGGCATGCCGGGCGCGCGCTCGCGGGCGATGGCCGGCTGCGCCGGGCGGTGCTCGGCGCCCTGCCCTTCCGGTTGACCGCCGGGCAGCGCCGGGTGCTCGCCGAGATCGAGGCCGACATGGCAGAGCCGACGCGGATGCTCCGGCTGCTGCAGGGCGATGTCGGCAGCGGCAAGACGCTGGTCGCCGCACTCGCCATGCTTGCCGCAGTCGAGGCCGGCGGCCAGGCGGCGATCATGACGCCGACCGAGGTTCTGGCCCGTCAGCACGCGGGCAGCCTGGCTACAATGCTGACCCCGGCGGGTCTTGCCCCGGTCCTGCTTACCGGGCGCGAGCGCGGCCGAGGGCGTGCCCGCCTCCTCGGCGATCTGGCGAGCGGCAGGGCCCGGATCGCGGTCGGCACCCATGCCCTGTTTCAGAGCGACGTCGCCTTTGCCGATCTGGCGCTGGCGGTCATCGACGAGCAGCATCGCTTCGGCGTGCACCAACGACTCGACCTCGCCGCCAAGGGCCGGTGCCCCGATCTCCTGGTCATGACCGCGACGCCGATTCCCCGCACCCTGGTGCTCGCGCTGTACGGCGACATGGCGGTCTCGGAGCTGCGCGAGAAGCCGCCGGGGCGCCAGGCGATCCGGACCCGCGCGATGCCGCTTGCCCGCTTGGACCGGATTCTGGATGCGGTCGCGGCGGCGCTTGATCGCGGCGAGCGGCTGTTCTGGGTCTGCCCGCTGATCGACCCTGACGAGGAGGTCGGGCAGGCGGCGGCCGAGGAGCGCTTCCGCAGCCTTGAGGTGCGCTTTGCCCCGGTCGTCGGGCTGGTCCATGGCCGGATGGCGCCCGCGCACAAGGACCGGGCGATGGCCGGATTCACCCGCGGCGACCTTCGGCTTCTGGTCGCCACGACCGTGATCGAGGTGGGAGTCGACGTGCCCGAGGCGAGCGTGATCGTGATCGAACAGGCGGAACGCTTCGGGCTCGCGCAGCTGCACCAGCTGCGCGGCCGCGTCGGGCGGGGCGACCAGCCATCGAGCTGCCTCCTGCTCTATGGCCAACCGCTGGGCCTGGCGGCGCGCGCGCGGCTGCAGGTCATGCGCGCGACCAACGATGGCTTCCGGATCGCGGAAGAGGACCTCCGCCTGCGCGGACCGGGCGAGGTGCTGGGCACCCGGCAGAGCGGCCTGCCTGCACTCCGCCTCGCCGATCTCGGCGCCCACGCCGATCTGCTCGGGCCGGTGCGCGACGACGTCAGCCTCTGCCTGGATCGCGACCCGCGCCTCGAGAGCCCGCGCGGCCATGCGCTCCGCCAGTTGCTCGGCCTGTTCGAGCGCGACGTCGCGGTCACCTATCTGGGTTCGGGCTAGAGCACTTTCACATTGGGTGGAACCATAGCCGGAGTGGGCGAGGTAGTTGGCGTATTCGCCTGGCGGCATGGAAGTGAGCAGGCGGCCGATGGTCGACCAGAGCTCGTCATCGCTGTGGGCGGCGGCTTTGCGGAGCAGCGCCTTGAGCTTGGCGAAAAACCGCCCGATGGGGTTCAAGTCGGGACTGTAGGGCGGCAGGTAGATGCTCAACATGGTTGCGCCGACCCAGGGCGCGATCCGCTTCCGCGGCACCGATCTCGGCACCATCCAGAGCCGCCACGACGGCCGAGATCGAGGCCAGTGCCGACCGGGCGCTTCGCCAGGTCGGCCTGTCCTCGCCGAGGTCCGGCGCCGCTTCCCGCACGAGCTCTCGGGGGGCCAGCTGTAGCGGATCGCGGTCGCCCGGACATTGATCTCCGAGCCTCACTGATCGTCGCCGACGAGCCGGTCTCGATGGTTGACGCCTCGCTCCGAATGGCGATCGTCAACCTGTTCAAGGCGTTACGAGACGATCTTAAGGTATCGATCGTCTACATCACCCACGATCTCGCGACCGCCTACTACATCAGCGATCGCATCATCATCATGCGGAAGGGCAAGGTGGTGGAAAGCGGCGACGCGCGCACCGTGCTGACCGCCACCAAGCTCCCCTACTCGATCTTGCTTAAGAACTCGGTGCTCCAGCCCGCTCCGGCCGGCCGGAGCGCGCTCGCGACCGCGAGCGTCCCGCTCGAGGAAGCCGATAGCCTCCAAACCGCGTAGACGGAGACATGCCGCCCATGTGTACCGTGACCGTGCTGCTGGATCGCGACTTCGCCATCGGGACCACCGAATCGCCGCCTGTTCGGCGCCTTCGTCGAGCATCTCGGGCGGTGCGTCTACGGTGGTATCGTCTGGTACCAGACCCGCCGCAACCGGCAGGAGCGGGGTCGCTCGGGCTGGCTGGTGGCGCCACCGATCCTCGAAGAAGTCTACAGCATGCAGGACGCGTTCGCTTTCGGCGGTGCCTGCTTTTTCCCATTCGCAGATGAAGCAATCTCGGCCGCGGCCGGGTGCTGCGCGCCCAGATCGACTCGCCGACCTACGCCACCAGCTATGTCGATCCGCGCGGCGCTGAGGAGCATCGCTATCCCCTGCCCGCACAGTGCCCTACCTCAGGCTCGCGGCGGTGCATGACGAAGCTGGGGGCGCGCTCACCGTCTTCGCGCTCAACCGGCACCTCGAGGAGGAGCTGCTCCTGGACCTGCGCGCCAAGGGCTTCGATGGTCTCGAGCTGGACCAGGCGCTCGAGCTGCGTGACGACGATCTCCAGGCGACCAACACCAAGGCCGCGCCGGAGCGCGTCAAGCCTGCGCCGCTCGGGACCGTGGCGGTCGAGGGCGAGCGGCTGCGCGACGCTCGCGCCGGCCTCCTGGAACGTCATCCGGCTGGCTCCGCGGTCTGAGCAGCCCGGCGCGTGGCGTTCCGCGGCGCCATAGTCAAGCTGACAGCCAAAGCGAAGCCCCTACACGGCTAATCATCGCACTGTGATTCAGGCCTGGCGGGAGCGGGCCCAGAGGTCGACCCCGGCATCGATGGCGTGACGGTCGATCTCGGCCAGCTCCTCGGCCGAGAAGGGGGAGCTCGAAAGCGCCCGCAGGCAGTCCTCGATCTGCGCGGGACTGCTCGCGCCGATCAGGACGGAGGTGATGCGGCGGTCCTTGAGCACCCAGGCGAGCGCCATCTGCGCGAGCGTCTGACCGCGGCGCCTTGCGATGCCATCGAGGCTTCGGATTCGGGCGAGATTGTCCTCGCTGAGGAATTCCCGGCGGAGCGCTCCGCCCCGGGCGACCCGAGAGTCCTCGGGGATGCCGTCCAGATACTTGTCGGACAGCATGCCCTGAGCGAGCGGCGAGAAAGCGATGCAGCCGATGCCTTCGCGCTCGAGGACATCGAGAAGACCGCCCTCCACCCAGCGGTTGATCATTGAATACGACGGCTGGTGGATCAGGCAGGGCGTGCCGAGCGCGCGCAGGATCCTCGCCGCCTCGGCCGTGGCCTCCGCCGAGTAGGAGGAGATGCCGACATAGAGCGCCTTACCCGAGCGGACCGCCTGATCGAGCGCGCCCATGGTCTCCTCGACCGGCGTCTCCGGGTCGAAACGGTGCGAATAGAAGATGTCGACGTAGTCGAGGCCCATGCGGCGCAGGCTCTGATCGAGGCTGGCGAGCAGGTATTTGCGCGAGCCCCACTCGCCATAGGGCCCCGGCCACATCTCGTAGCCGGCCTTGGTCGAGACGACGATCTCGTCGCGATGGCCTTTCAGGTCGCTCGACAGCATGCGGCCGAAGCTTGCCTCGGCCGAGCCGGGCGGTGGGCCATAGTTGTTGGCGAGGTCGAAATGGGTGATGCCGAGATCGAATGCCCGGCAGATCATCGCGCGTCCGGTCTCGAACGCGCTCGTGCCGCCAAAGTTGTGCCAGAGGCCAAGCGATATCGCCGGCAGCTTCAGGCCGCTCCGGCCGCAGCGGTTGTAGAGCATCGCCTCGTAGCGGGTGGCGGCAGGCAGCCAGGTCATGATCACCTCCCTCGATTTCGTCGACGGCTCTCCTGCGGGAAACACCTCGTCGCCGCTGTCGGGTTTCACCGTAGGACCGCGCATTTGAGCCACTTCCCGGCCCGTGCACAACTTTCGATCATAGCTGTCGCCGCCGCCGCCCGGCCCCGAGCCCTTCGCCGGCCGCCGCGACCGCCACGC
Organism: Pseudomonadota bacterium; assembly: GCA_046727895.1. Lineage (GTDB taxonomy): Bacteria > Pseudomonadota > Alphaproteobacteria > Geminicoccales > Geminicoccaceae > DATAOG01. The sequence goes on from JBKPDM010000229.1 coordinate 8,737, forward strand.
GCCCGCCGCTGGACTTCGCCAAGCACGCGCGAGGTCTGCGGCGCCCGGCCTCATCCAATGTCGCCGCAATCGGGCCAGGCAGAAAACACTGAAACAAATCAGCCGCCCACCGACATCATGGCGAAACATCCAGGTCCTATGTCGATCCTCAGGCAGGTGCGAGCAGTCAGACGCCTGCACATGCAACGAGACCAATGACGTCGAGACACCGTTACACGATCGGCTTTGCTGGTTCGGCGCTCTCGCTTTTCACGCCGGTCGCGGCGCACCGTCATGCTCAGCGAGCATTGAAACCTTAATCGGCATACTCACCGTGCATCAAAACTCTGATCAGACTCTATTTTTCGGCTTCGTAATCTTACGGCATCGTTGGTCGCGTCACGAGCCGGCGGTGATGGGCAGTACCGCGGGCAGCAAGGCGTATCCGCTACCTGCGGAGTGCGAAATCAGAGGATGCGTGACGTGGGCGGTCTGAACCAGAACGCGATCGGCGGTGGCGCGACCCAGTCTGTGCTGGCGACGCGAGCTGACGACGGCGTGCCGGCCCAGCTGGGCTCCCTGCTGGCCGCACTCGCGGCGTCGCCGTATCGACGGCGGCTCGGCCTGCTGGCGGCCGGGATCGTCCTGGTGATCTGCGCCAATTCGTTTGGCCAGGTCTGGCTCAACGCCTGGCAGGGGGGCTTCTTCGACACGATCGAGCACCGTGACCTGGCAGCCTTCGGTGGCCAGCTTCTGGTGTTCGGCCAGATCGTCGGCGCCTTGCTGGTGCTGGTCGTGGCGCAGACCTGGCTGAAGGAGATGTTCCAGGTCAGGCTGCGGGAATGGCTGACCCACGACCTGCTCGACCACTGGCTGGCCCCAAAGCGCGCCTATCTCCTGGCCCAGGCCGGCGAGATCGGGGCCAATCCCGACCAGCGCGTCCAGGAGGATACACGGCATCTCGTCGAACTCTCGACCGACCTCGCGCTCGGCCTGCTGCAGGCTTCGCTGCTCCTGATCATCTTCGTCGGCGTGCTCTGGGTGCTCTCGGCCGCGGTCGTGTTCACGGTCGGCGCGCGCAGCTTTGCCTGCCCGGGGTACATGGTCTGGTGTGCTCTCGCTTACTCCTTGGGCGGTTCCTGGCTCGCCTGGCGGGTCGGTCGCCCGCTGATAGGCCTCAACGCCGCGCGCTACGCCCGCGAGGCGGAACTCCGCTTTGCCCTGGTCCGCGTCAATGAGAATGCCGAGGGCATTGCCCTCCATGGCAGCGAAGCGCAGGAGCGGCAGATGCTCGACCGCACGGTCGATCGCATCGCGACGGTGATGCGCGAGCTGGCGAACGGCCTCGCCCGGCTGACCTGGGTGACCTCGGGCTACGGCTGGCTCGCCCTCGTCGCGCCGATCCTGGTCGCGGCGCCGGGCTATTTCAGCGGCGGCCTGTCCTTCGGCGGGCTGATCATGGTCATCGGCGCTTTCAACCAACTGCAGCAGGCGCTCCGCTGGTTCGTCGATAACTTCTCGCGAATCGCCGACTGGCGGGCCACCCTGCTGCGCGTCGTCGGGCTGCGCGAGGCGCTGAGGGCGCCCGACACGACCGGTCGAGACCCGGGTCGGATCGCGCTGGCTGACCAGGCGGCCGAACGCCTCGTGCTGGACGATCTCAGTCTCGGCCTCGCCGACGGCCGCGCTGCGCTCGACCCGGCACGAGTCGAGGTCGCCCCGGGCGAGCGCGTCCTGATCGTCGTGGAGCATGGTTCGGACAAGAGCGCCCTGTTCCGGGCGCTTGCAGGCCTCTGGCCCTGGGGCGCTGGGACCGTGCACCTGCCGCCGCGTGACACCATCGCGTACATGCCGCCGCGGCCCTATCTCCCGCTGGGCACGCTGCGCGCCGGCGTCAGCTACCCCGCGGCGCCCGAGCACTTCGATCACCGGGCGGTGGCGCGCGCGCTCGAGCGGGTCGGGCTTCGCTATCTGCTAACCTGACTCGATCGTGAGGAGCGATGGGATCAGAGACTATCCCTGGAGGAGCAGCAGCGCCTCGCCTTCGCCCGGATGCTGCTACACGGGCCGCGCTGGGTCCTTCTGGACGATGGCCTGGGCGCGCTCGACGAGGACCACCGCCAGTTCTTGCTGTCGATTTTTGAAGACGAGCTGGCCGCCACGGCGGTGGTCAGCATCGGGCGCAGTCCGGCAGGGCGTGGCTTCTACGATCGCACGCTGCATTTGCGTCGTCTCGGCGAGAGCGCGACTCTTGTGCCCCTCAGGCTGCGGCAGCGTCGGGCAGAGCCGCGAGCGATCCGCGCCTTGGTCCGGCCGATCCGAGCAAGCGCATAGACGACTGCGCCAATCGTCAGACTCAGATCCGCGCCGCCGGCTTCCGGGAGGGCGGCCGTGTCGCGAGGTCGCCGGATGCGTCAGCTCGCGGCGCCGGAGGCAAGCTCGATCAGATTGCCGTCCTTGAGCACGTAGGACTCACGCCGACTGCCCGAGGGGCAGCATTCCGGGTCGGCCGGCTGCCGAACCTGAAACAGCACCACGATCCTTCCGTCAGCGATGCGCTCGATGCCACTCGCACGCACGTCGCCGCCAGGCCCGCCCAGGTAAGTCCTGGCGGCTGGGCGGAAGGTGCTGCCGTCGAACCGATAGGCCACCAGAAACTGGGCGCTCTCGGGCGCCTCGGTCCGATAGATCATCAGGACCGCGGCGTCGTCGATGCCGTCCCGATCGAGGTCGCCGAGTACGGCGCTCTGGACGTCGAACCTGGCCCCCGGCGAAGCGTTGAGCTCGGCAAGCCGTTTCAGATCGCGCGCCAGGGCCTCGTCGAGCGTCGCCCGGTCGGCGGGGGGCGGCGGCGGCGGCGCCTCGTATGGAGCGGGGGCAGGAGCAGGTGCGGGAGCCGGGGTCGACCGCGCCGCGCTGGTCGGCGGGGCAGGGCTAGGCACGGGGGCCGTGGTAGGGGTCGACTGCGCCGCGCTGGTTGGCGGGGCAATCTTCGCGCAGCTCCAGCCGCCCTCCTCCAGCCGCTGGACCAGGTCCCGCGTTCGTTCAATGCAGAAGCCGAAGTCGTGATCCGCTGTCCAGATCGCCTGGCCGTTGGCGGACTTCCTGGCATCGCGCCAGTAGACCACCTGGCACGGCACGCGGCTCGTCGCGTCGGCGGACTGCAACTCGACCCGCCGCTCCTCCTGCCCGTGCCGGCAGGTAAAGGCCTCCTCTGTCGCGGCCCGACTGCCGACCGGCCAAGCCGCGGCCAGCAGGCCGAGGGCCACGAACATCATGGGTCGGTGCATCGTAGGCCTGCCCCCGCAACCACTGGTCCGAAGCTTAGCGGATCGACCGACGGGCGCAATGCGGGACCCACGCTTCGAAAAGGACTTTGCCGGCGCCCTCGTTAAGCCCGAGTTTAGCTTGGCCGTGGCGTGGCTCGTAGGCTCAGCCCGTGGCGGGCTCGGCGGGCGTCGCGAGGCCGTCGCGCCGGTCGGCCGCGAGCGCTGCCGGATCGCGCTCCTCCGCCTTGCCGAAACCGCCGCCTCCCGGAGTGTGGACGATCAGCCGCCGGCCTGCCGGGATCTCCTGATAGCCCTTGCCGGCAAGCGAGCTGCCGTCATCCAGCGTCAGGTGGCCGGCGGCGCCGGGTCCGCCGCCGGCGCGGCCGCGCGGCGGGTGGTCGATCCGGTCGAACGCCGCCCAGAGGCCGAACGGCGCCCCATCGCGCGCCTCGATCTCGATGATCTGGCCGTGGCCGCCGCCGTTGCGACCGGCGCCGCCCGAATCGGCTCGAAGCTCGCGCCGGCGGTAGAGGAGCGGCGATATCTGCTCGGTGATCTCGACCCGCGTGCCACGCACGCCCGGGGTAGGCGGTCGCCGACAGGCCATCGGTCTGAGGCCGGGCACCGGTGCCGCCATTGTGCACCGCATTGACCATGAAGCGTCGGGCGTTGGCATGCGCGGCCGCGGTGCCGCGCCCAGGGTCAAGGTGCAGAGGCAGGACGTGCCCTCGGCCGGCACCCGGTTCGGGATCGCCTGCTCGAGACAGCCGAACACGACGTCCGGCAGCATCTGGCCGATCACGTGGCGGGTCGCGACCGGGCTGGGGTACGGGGCGTTGAGGATGCAGCCCTCGGGCGCGCTCACCCGAAACACGCTGATCGAGCCGGCATTGTTCGGCACCTCGGGCGCGATCGCGCAGGCGAGGCCGAGCCGGTGTACGCCTCGCGATAGGTCTTGGGAACGTTGATCCCAAAGCGCGAGACCGGCGAGGTCCCGGCGTAGTCGACCTCGATGCCATCGTCGGCAATGGTCAGCGCGGCGACCAGCTCGATCGGCTGATCGTAGCCGTCGAGCGTCATCCCGTCGCGCCAGGTGCCCCTCGGCAGCTCGCGCATCCGCTCCAGGACCGCCGCGTGCGAGCGCCCGATGATGTGCTCGGCCAGATCGTCCAGCCGTTCGAGACCGAACTCGGCCATTATCGCGCACAGGCGCTCGCAGCCGGTGTCGTTGCAGGCGGCGAGCGAATAGACGTCGCCCTCGGCCTCGACCGGCGTCCGGCTGTTGGCGCGCACCAGGGCGAGCAGCGTCTGATTGATGCGGCCCCGCTCGGCCAGCTTCAGTATCGGGATGTAAAGCCCTTCTGCGAACACGTCCTTGCCGTCGGGGCCGAAGCCGATGCCGCCGATGTCGAGCAGATGGCTGGTGCAGGCGAAGAGAGCGACCAGCCTGTGGTCGTGGAAGGTCGGGGTGACCAGGACGAAGTCGTGCAGTTGCCCGGTGCCCATCCAGGGGTCGCTGCTGATGTAGGCGTCGCGGGGCTGCATCTGCTCGAGCGGGAAGTGGGCGATGAAATGGCCGACCGATCTCACCATCGAGTTGACATCTCCGCCAGGCGTGCGGCATGGACCGGCGCCGCACCGCCAAAGGCTATCGGGGTCCGCTCGGCGACGTTCTCGCCCCGCTCGACCGCGTGCACGCGGGCGGCATTGGCCATCGCCTCGTCGACCATCTCGGCGACGCCGAAAGCGGCTATCGCCGTCTCCAGCCCAAGCGGCGCGCCGATCGCCGCCGTGAGCGCCTCGCGCGCGCGCTTCGCGTCGAGCGGCAGCCGACCACCGGCGAAGCCCTCGGGATCGATGCGGCCGAGCTCACCGTCGGCGCCCGGCCGCCGCGGCCGTAGCAGGCGGGGCCCGGCACCGAACCGGCGCTCGCCGGCCCGACCACGATCCGTCGGGTGGTATCGAGCAGCGCGATCGAGCCGCCGCCGGCCCCGATCTCAGCCATTTCGATCACCGGGATCCGGAGCGGCAGCCCGCTGCCTTTGACGAAGCGGGCCTGGCGATCGATCTCTAAGCTGCGGGAGCTGTCCGGCTTGAAGTCGTTGATCAGACAGATCTTCGCCGTCGTCCCGCCCATATCGAACGAGAGCACGCGCTTGAGGCCGCATTCCTCGGCGATCCGCGCCGCCAGAATGGCGCCGCCCGCGGGGCCCGACTCGATCAGGCGGATCGGTTGGCGAAGCGCGTGATCGACGGTCATCAGGCCGCCGCCCGAAGTCATGAGAAACAGGCGGCAGCCAAGGCCCAGGTTGCGGAGATCCTGTTCGAGGCGTTGCAGATAGCGGGCGATCCGTGGCTGAACGTAGGCGTTGGCTGAAGCGGTGGTGGACCGCTCATACTCGCGGATCTCCGGGCAGACCTCGCCGGAGAGAGTGACCCAGAGCTCCGGCAACGCCGCGCGCAGGATCTCGGCACAGCGCCGCTCATGCGCCGGATTGGCGTAGGAGTGGAGAAACCCGATCGCAACGCTCTCGACTTCGAGCCGAACCAGCTCCGGCACAAGGCCGCGAACGGCCGCCTCGTCGAGCGGGATCAGCACCTCGCCGTCGGCGGTCGTGCGTTCGGGCACGACCAGCCGTCGGTGACGCGGAACCAGCGGCTCGGTCTTGACCAGGTTGATGTCATATTGGTCGAGGCGACCTTCGTCGGCGATCGCCAGAACGTCACGGAATCCTTCGGTCGTGATCAGGGCGGTTACCGCACCCCGCCGTTCGATCACCGCGTTGGTGGCGAGGGTCGTGCCGTGGATCATCAGACCGACATTGGCGGCGCTCAGCCCGGCGGCCGACAGCACCCGCCCGATGCCCTCGAGCACCGCCCGCTCGGGCGCCGCCGGCGTGGTCAGCAGCTTGAGGGTGGTCTGCCGGCCTGGAATCTCGAGGACGACGTCCGTGAACGTGCCGCCGATGTCGACGGCGAGACGCGCCGGAGCGGCTCCTCCCTGCCGCATCGGGCAGCAGCTCCCAAACGGTTTTCAGGGGCCGACCGTCAATGACGGGCGGCGAGATGACCATAGCGAGCGCGCTACCGCCCCACAAGCCGGCTCGCCGACGGCTATTCGGCGGCGGTCAGTCGGGCCACTGGTCCGGCCGCCAGCTCGCGAGCGAGATGGCTTGCGGCAGCCTCAGCCGGCGTCCAGGCGCGAGCGCTGCAGGAAACGGCTCAGATCCTCTTGCACTCGCCCGACCAGAGCGAGCAAACGCGCCTCGCCATGGTCGTAGAACACGTCATCGGGATCGGTCACGATGATCTCGCGAAACCGGTCCACGGTCAGGCGGATCACCGCTTCGATCTCGTCCAACGTGCTCGATGGCGTGGCAATCAGGAGATTCTCGAGATCCTCGATCTGCCGGTCGACGTCGTCGAGGCCGTGCTCGATGTCGTTCAGACCCGACTCGGCCTCGGCGGTCGACAGCTCGGCGACCAGGCTGCGAATCTCCTCGTTGGTCATGCCGACCAGGCGAAGCGGCTCGACCGCCCAGTCCGGCAGCTGCGCCCGCACCTGCTCCTGCTGGCCAACCAGCCCTTGCCGGCGGCGCTGTAACTCGCGGATGCGGCGCGTCAACAAGATCGAGTTGGTGATCACGCTAGTCCGATCCGGTGCTGGCAACTTGTGGGTCCGACTGTCGGCGATGGTCATGGTCTCATCCTCCCTTCGATGATGACCCCCTGGCGATGATGCGGGCGCTTCGGTACCCCGCACCTGCCGCCGTATGTTCTGGATGTGGCCGATTGACCCCGCCGCTCTCCGCTCGATCCAAGACACGGTAGCTGGGCCAATCCATCGTCAACATCCCGAACCAACAATATCTTTAATCGATGCGGTTGAAATGACTTGTCAAGCACTTTTTTTACCACGCGTTTATCTTGCGATTATTTAGTAAAACTTCGAAAAAATTTGATGCAAATTCGGCTCGAGTGCCACGTGAACCGGGAAAATAAGATCGTTGGATAACAGTTGGTTGACCTTTGTTTTTGATAAACGAATTCAGGATGTTCAGTGCCGGGGCCTGTGGTCGCGGCAAAGTCATGCTGAGGATAATCAATCGAAGGTTGCAAACAAGATTGTCACACTTTCGGTTGAGCGGGGTGGTCGGCGCAAAGATCCGGAGCAACCGCTCGTCGCTGGACGTGGCAGGTGGCGCTGCCTATTTTGATCTCGCCATCGAGTGGAACGGCCACGGCCGACCGCGGACGTGGCAGGTGGCATTGGTGATGCTGGGAAAGAGGCGGTCCTTGGATGTCGCCCAAGCGGGGCCATACAGAGCCAGATCCTGAGGAGCCCCAGCCGGGCGGCGGTGGCTTCAAGGTCGTCGAGTCGGCGCATCCAGCGAGCCTTCTTGGGCGCCTGCGCGCTTATTTCCTGACCGGAGTGATCGTCACCGCGCCGATCAGCATCACGATCTTCCTGGTCTGGAACTTCCTCACCTTCCTCGACACCAAGGTCGAGGGGCTGATCCCCGATCGCTACAATCCGGAGACCTATCTGCCCTTCAGCCTGCCCGGCCTCGGCCTGCTCGTCATGCTCGCCTTCCTCACTCTGGTCGGCATGCTCACGGCAGGACTGGCCGGGCGCACCTTGGTCCGGTTGGGCGAGCGCCTCCTGTCGCGCATGCCTATCGTGCGCAGCGTATACAGCACCCTCAAACAGATCTTCGAAACCGTGCTCGCGCAGTCGTCGCGCTCCTTTCGCGAGGTGGTGCTGGTCGAGTATCCGCGGCGCGGTATCGGTGCGATCGGCTTCGTGACCGGCCCGACCCGGGGCGAAATTCAGGACCGTTCCGAGGACGAGCTGGTCAACGTCTTTCTGCCGACCACGCCCAATCCGACCTCCGGCTTTCTGCTGTTCGTGCCCAGGAAGGATCTGATTCATCTCGACATGTCGATCGAGGAAGGAATCAAGA
>JBKPDM010000230.1:0-2230 GCA_046727895.1 Pseudomonadota bacterium
GCGATGATCTGAGCCGAGCCGCCGAGCCCGGCCAGGAAGATGTAGGCCGCGACCTCCCACGTCCACGGGCTGGGCTTGAGCGCCGGCCGGCCATAGTAGGTGGGCCCCCGGTACTCCCGGGGCTGGGCGGGCAGGCGCTCGCGATGGCGGCCGAACAGGGCGGCCGGGCTCCGCATGCGGTCGGGATTGGCCGCGCGGGTCATCGGTCGTCCCGACCCGAGAGCGTCAGCAGCACGGCGGCGGCGAGCGCGAGCCCAGCGATTGTTGCAAGACCCGATGCGAGGCTCGGCGCGACTCGGTCGGACGGCCGGCTCGGCGCTGTGGGCAGGTTGTACACCTCGGGATCGTCGGTCAGCAGGAAGAACGCGTGCAGCTGCTCGAGGCCGCCGGTCGCTCCCGGGCCGTCCAGGGTGCCGTAGATGTAGGCGTCAGTGGCGCCCTGCGCGTGCAAATCGTTGACGCGACGCTCCGCCCGCTCGTGCAGGTCGGAGAGCTCGCCGAACTGAATCGAATCGGTCGGGCAAGCCTTGGCGCAGGCCGGTTCCAGCCCGCCCTTCAGGCAGTCGTAGCAGAGCGTGCACTTGTGCGCCTTGCCGCAGTGCTTGCAGACGTCGCTCATCATCAGCCAGTTGCTCTGGAACGGCGCCATCTCGGTCGCGCGCTCGCCGTGCTGGCTGATCTTCTCGATGAAGGCGACGTGGCGCCAGGTGTTGGCTCCCAGCCCGCCGGTGTTGTCGTAGCTCATGCCGGTGAGCCGGACGTCGTCGGCCGGCAGGGCGTTCCATTCCTTGCAAGCGACCTCGCACGCCTTGCAGCCGATGCAGAGCGTCGTGTCGGTGAAGAAGCCGTAGCTCTTCCCGGGCTCGATCCGGGTGCCGGCGGTCAGCTCCGACTCGTCCGGGATCATGCCCTCGAGCTTGGAATCGGCGTAGTCCAGCGCCCGGGGGTGGACGGTACTCATGCCTTCCTCCTCGGCGGACGCGCCAGGCGACCCGCGCGCAGGCTGCAGGTCAGCGCCTTGTTCTCGTGCATGCTGGTATTCGGGTCGCCGACGACGCTGGTGAGCACGTTGGCGATGTCGCCGGTGGCGTAGCCCATCCAGCCGAAGTGCCAGGGCATGCCGATCTGATACACGCGGCGACCGTCGATCGGGAACGGGCGCAGGCGCTCGGTGACCAGCGCTTTCGTCTCGATCTCGCCGCGAGCGGTCGAGAGCACGACCCAGTCGAGCGTCCGGATGCCGAGCTCGCCCGCGAGTTCGGGCGGGATCTCGGCGAAGCCTTCAGGTTGCAATTCGGCCGTGTGCGGCACCGAGCGCGTCGGCGTCGCGCCCGAATGATGCTCGGTCAGGCGATAAGTCGTGAGCACGTGCGGGAAGCGCGGCTCGCCGACGGCATGGTAGGGGTTGTCCTCGCGCTGCCATTTCTTTGCGACCGGGTTCTCCTGCTGGAGGTAGAAGGCGTTGCGGACCGGTGATTCCACGGGCTCGTAGTGGGTCGGCAGCGGCGCGTCCTTGAGACCCGAGGGCACGAACAGCGAGCCGCGGCCGTCGGCGATCATGATGAACGGCGCGCGCCCGTCGATCGCTTCCATGCCTGAGGGATCCTCGGCCCAGTCGGGCTTGAAGTCAGGCGCCTTGGTCTCCTCGAAGTCGATCTCGTCCGGCCCGGTCCATTTTTCTTCCTCAGCGTCCCACCAGATCAGCCGCTTGCCCTCCGACCAGGGCTTACCGGCGGGGTCGGCCGAGGCGCGGTTGACCAGCGTGCGCCGGTTGGAGGGCCATGCGAACGCCCAGCCCAGGTGCGTGCCGGGGCCATCGGGCCCGTCCGGCCGGCGCGAACGCGACTTGTTGTGGCCCTCCTCCGGATAGATGCCGCTGTAAGCCCAGCCGCCGCAGGCGGTCGAGCCGTCGTCCTTCAATTCCTTGTAGTCCTTGACCTGCCGGCGCTCGGGCCAGCTGTAGCCGTTGATCTCCTTCAGTACCTCATCGACCGAGGGCTCGTCGCGCTCGCCCGAGGTCGGGTAGTCCCAGGTGAGGTTCCGGATCGGGTCGTCCTTCGAATCGCTGCTCTGCGCGTAGAGCTGCTTCAGCCGGCGCCCGAGATGATAGACGAACCAGGTTTCCGAGCGGCTGTCGCCCGGCGCCTCGACCACCTTGTCGTGCCACTGCACGAGGCGATGCAGGTTGGTAAAGGTGCCGTCCTTCTCGCCGGCGAGCGCGACCGGCATC
>JBKPDM010000231.1:0-4302 GCA_046727895.1 Pseudomonadota bacterium
ACCTTGAGCTCGGCCACCGCGTGGCACAGATCCTGCCAGCCGTCGGCATCCTGAGCGAAGCGCCGCCGCGCCGCTTCCGGTAGGACACAGACCTCGAGCCAGTTCTCGCTGACATCGATCCCGATAAAACTCTTGAATTCATGGACCATCCGCTCGCACCTTGCCACGTGTGCGGGTTGCCTGACGGCCAGGTCGGGCCCCGCTCGACTGTTCAGGTTGACGATCGGTGCGGGTGGGCGCCGCGCAGACACCCGGGCTTCAGCTGATGGCTGAGCAGCCGACAAACCTCCGGCGTCCCACCCCGCGTTATGGCTGCGCTGCGCAGCGCCGCCATAACGCCGCGAACCCTATCGCGACCGCCCCACCCTAACCAAGACACGAGGAACCTTTTCGCCAGGGCAGGTGTCACGAAGCTCTTCGCTGGAGCGGCCGGTCAGGACGGATCGGCCGGGTCGGCAAGCTGCAGGCGGCGTTTGACGCGCTCCATGTCCTTCTCGAGCTCGATGACGCGGCGCTCGAGAAAGACCGCATCGCCGTGCTGGGTTGCCATGTGCGCACGGAGCGAGGCAAAACCGTCCCGCATCTCGAGACGCATCTCTTCGAGGCTCGCGAGGCGGGTCTGAACGTCCTTGAGGACCTCGTAGATCAGGCGATTGTCGATCGGCTCGGCCATGGCAGGCTCCGGTGGATCCTTGCGCCATTCTAGGCCCGGGCGCGGTCGGGCTCAAGGCAACCGTTCCCGTCCCGCCCCGCGCGGCCGGCTCACCCTGGCCGTGGTCGCGGCCGATCGCCTGGTCGTGCTCGGTGAGAACCTCCGCGACGAGCCGCTTTTACGTTGCAGACTGTGTGATACCACCTTACGGAAGGCTGGATGGCGCAGAAGTGACGCATGTGTCGCCATCAAGCGGCGCATAAACTTGCCGATTTGCGACATGGCGTTTCAGGAAGTTGTGGTGGAATTCCTGAGGATCGGCAATCGGTTGCGCTGCGTGAGTCACGATTGATCCGATCTCCATCCGGTTGATTTTTCGCTTCGACTTGCTCGGCACAATAGAAAATGCGTCACTTCTGTCGCATTGTCGCGACAGTCATGCGACAGTCTGAAGTATAGCCAATATCGCCCAAATGGACGCCCAAGATCATGTCGGATCAATCCGCTGGAGGCAGCGCCCGGTCTTGGGCGCCCAAGCGCGTCGACTGTGCCATGCAAGTAGCCTGGAAGTCGATGCGAAGATCGTCGCGTTTCTGCTGCCGATCGATTGGCGGGTTGCCTCCCGATTCACCCGAGCTGCACGATGGCGCCGTTGAACCGGGAGGCCCGGTGAAGGGGAGCGGCTTGACGGGCTACAATGTAGCTCACATGTGGGTCGTGAACCGGAGGAGCCCGAGAGATGCCCGCAAATGCAGTCGTGCGCGCACGCATCGACCAGCGTGTGAAGGAGGAGGCGGCCGCGATTCTCGCTGCCGCCGGCCTGACGATTTCCGACGCGCTGCGCATGATGCTGGTGCGGACGGTCACCGAGAAGGCGCTGCCCTTCGATCCTCTGGTGCCGAATGCGAAGACCATCGAGGCCATGAGGGCGGCACGGCGTGGCGAGCTGGTGACGGTCGGCGGCGTGGATGACCTTCTGGCCGACATGCATGAGGACGATTAGGCGGACCGGCCGTTTCAAACGGGACTACAAGCGCGAGGCAAAGAGCCGGTAACGCGCGACGCTCGACCGGGACTTACTGGCGGTCGTGTCGCCTTCTGGCAACCGATGCCTGCCGGGTCGCTGGAACCGGTTCGTCTAGGTTCCCATAGCGAACTGAGCTTGTAACTACGCTGGGCGCAAGCCGACTTACGCAATCGGGCGCGTTCGGCGCCGGCTTTCGCCGCGGTGGTGCAAGGGCTATACCTGGGCGCGGCAGAGGCTGGACGAAGGCGCGCGAATGGTGGCAGAGATCGGGCTCAGCGAGATCGTCGAGATCGAGAACGTCTGGATTCCGATGCCCGACGGCTGCCGCATCGCGGCCCGGATCTGGCTGCCCAAGGGCGCGAGCGAGCGCCAGCCGGCGGCCGCGATCCTCGAATACATCCCCTACCGCAAGCGCGACTTCATGCGGGCGCGCGACGAGCCGATCCACCGCTACTTCGCCCAGAACGGCTATGCGGCGGTGCGGGTCGATCTGCGCGGCTCGGGCGATTCCGACGGCATCCTGTTCGACGAATACACCCAGCAGGAGCTCGACGACGCGCTCGAGATCATCGCCTGGATCGCCGGCCAGCCCTGGTGCTCGGGCGCGGTCGGCATGATGGGCATCTCCTGGGGCGGCTTCAATGCGCTCCAGGTCGCGGCCCTCGATCCGCCGGCGCTGAAGGCGATCATCACGCTCTGCTCGACCGACGATCGCTACGCCGACGACGCCCACTACATGGGCGGCTGCCTGCTCAACGAGAACCAGCAGTGGGGCTCGACGCTTCTGGCCTACGGCGCCTATCCGCCCGATCCGCGGATCGTCGGCGAGCGCTGGCGCGCGATGTGGCGCGAGCGGATCGACAACCTGGTGCCGTTCCCGGCGCTCTGGCTGCAGCACCAGCGGCGGGACGAGTTCTGGCGGCACGGCTCGGTGTGCGAGGACTATGGCGCGATCAAATGCGCCGTCTACGCGATCGGCGGCTGGGCGGACGGCTATTCCAACGCCGTGCCGCGCCTGCTCGCGGGGCTCAGCTGTCCGAAGAAGGGCCTCGTCGGGCCTTGGGCGCACCGCTTCCCGCACAACGGCGTGCCGGGGCCGGCGATCGGCTTCCTGCAGGAGGCCGTGCGCTGGTGGGATCACTGGCTGAAGGGCATCGAGACCGGCATCATGGACGAGCCGCTCTATCGGGCGTGGATGCAGGAGAGCGTCGACCCGCAGCCCTACTACGAGGAGCGGCCCGGGCGCTGGGTCGCCGAGACGGTCTGGCCCTCGCCCCGGATCGAGAAGACGCGCCTCTACCTCAATCCGGGCCGGCTCGCTGCGGCCCCGGGTCAGCCGGCGAACCTTGCCTTCTCCTCGCCCCAGACCACGGGCCTCGCCGCGGGCGAGTGGTGCGCCTTCGGGGCCGAAGGCGAGATGCCGCTCGACCAGCGCCCGGACGATGGCCGCTCGCTGATCTTCGAGACCGATCCGCTCGCCGAGCGGCTCGAGATCCTGGGCGCGCCGGTCGTCGAGCTCGACGTCGCGGCCGACGAGCCCCAGGCCCTCCTCGCGGTCCGCCTGAACGACGTCCTGTCGGACGGCACCTCGACGCTGGTGACCTACGGCCTGCTCAATCTCTGCCATCGCGAGAGCCACGCCGAGCCCCAAGCGCTCGAGCCGGGCGCCTTCTACCGCATCCGCCTGGCGCTGAACGACATCGCGCACGCCTTTCCGGCCGGCCACCGCATCCGGCTCGCGCTGTCCTCGAGCTACTGGCCGATCGCCTGGCCCTCGCCCGAGCCGGTGATCGTCACGGTGCGCACCGGCAGGAGTGCCCTCTATCTGCCGGTCCGGCCGCCCGCGCCGGAGGACCATCGGCTGCGCCCGTTCGCGCCGCCGACGGCGGCGCCCGGCGTGCGCCATCGCCGGCTGCGCGAGCTGCCGCTCAGGCGCACGATCGAGCTCGATCTGGCCACCAATGAGACCGTCTACACGTTCCAGAGCGGCGAGTTCGGCGCCGCGCTCGCGCGCATCGAGCCGATCGAGATGGACCTCGGCTACACCTTCCTGAAGCGCCACCGGATCTCGGAATACGATCCGCTCTCCGCCCAGACCGAGGTCGTGCAGCGGACGATCATGCGGCGCACCGACTGGTCGGTGCGGATCGAATGCCGGACGCGGCTCGCCGCGACCCGGACCACGTTCCAGTTCAGCGCCGATCTCGAAGCCTTCGAGGACGAGGAGCCTTTCGCGCAGCGCTCCTGGCAGATCAGCATCCCGCGCGCGCTCTTGTGAGGCGCGCATCCTGCCGGCGTGCGCGGGGCGGACCGGCGGGCCGGCCTTACCGGGGGACCGAGGTGTCGATGCGCCGGCGGGCCCTTGCGGTAGACGACGTCGGAGTCGACGTTCACCGACGGCAGCTCGGGCGGGTACAGGCCGATCCGGAACAGGAAGGTGAAGGCCAGATCGCGAACAGCAGCAGCTGCGATGCGTGACCATATGCTCAACGATCTAGGGCTGGAACGTGACCGGATAGGGCAGCAGCGCATAGAGCGGCGCCGGGATCTGGATGCCCGAGTGGTCTGGCACGCCCGCGGATGCGAACATCAGGATCGGCCAAGCGACCAGATGGCCCTGCTC